>DATMUQ010000050.1:0-7893 GCA_035563795.1 Terriglobales bacterium
CTTCGCCGGCTTCGCCTTGGCCGCGTCGCCGCCAGCCTCCTCCGTGCCGATGCCGTTGGCCGCCACCGGGCGCGGCACCTGGGGCACTGCCGGTTCGTGGAGGATGGTCGGCAAACGGAAAGTGAAGAGCACGTTCTCGCTCTCCACGCCGCCTTCGCCGACGGCCGGCTGCCAATAGGGATTTTCCTTGAAGGGGCGGTTGACCTGCTGCTCGACCGGCAGCTTCTCATACAAAGTGCGGGCGCGGGCGACGATGTCGGTCTGGGCCGGCGCAATCATCTGCCGCAGCCGATAGGCATAGAACGGTGTCAGCAGCAGCCGCACCGACCATTCGCCTTCCGGATGGAACATGGTATTGGGTCGCAGAAGGAAACTGGCCGACAAGACACCGACCGGGGTTTGATAGATGCGACCATCCTGCCAAGGCACGTTGTACATCTCGGAACCTGCCCTCCAGCGCGACCAGTAATTGTGATACCGCTCCCTAGGATCACCGTCAAATGTCGGTATTTTATGAATTTACGATACAGATCAATGTGCTGACCTGGTAACCTATGGTGTGGGCCTGAGTAAAAGTTGCAAAAAGCAAATACCATTGCGTGCAAATCCGGGCGCCATGGGCAGCTCTCGGTTACCCCGCGGTTACCGCCGGCGGCGCGCGTGCTGGCTGCAGAAATTGCGCTGCCCATCTGGCCTGCCCGCCGCTATGGTCGCGCCCCTGTGATGGGGTGATGATGAAAACGCAATATTTGGGGTTGATCGCGATTCTGGCCGGGCTGATGGCCTTCGCGCCGATGTCGATCGACATGTACCTGCCGGCCATGCCGGAACTGGCCCATGTCTTTGCCACCGATACGGCGCGGGTGCAGAACACGGTCGCCAGCTTCTTCCTTGGCTTTGCCATCGGCCAGGCCTTTTACGGCCCGATTACCGACCGCTTCGGCCGCAAGAAGCCGCTTTATGTGACGCTGACCTTGTTCGCTTTGGTCTCGCTCGGCTGCGTCTTCGCCCCCGACATCGACAGCTTCATCGTCCTGCGCTTCCTGCAGGCGATCGCCGCCTGTGCCGGCGTCGTCATCGGCCGGGCCGTGGTGCGCGACGTCTTCGAAAGCCATGAGGCGGTGAAGGTGCTGGGCGTCCTCACCTTGATCTTCGGCCTCGCCCCGGTGCTGGCGCCGATGATCGGCGGCTATCTGCTGCTTTATTTCGGCTGGTGGGCGATCTTCCTGGTCCTAGCACTGTTCGGCCTGGTCTCGCTCCTCGCCGTCATCTTCTTCCTGCCGGAGACGCATAGGCCCGAGCATGCGCGCCCGCTGGCATTGGGCTCAATCCTCGCCACCTATGGCCATCTGCTCGGCCAGCGGCGCTATCTCGGCTATGCCTTGTGCGGCGGCTTCGGCTCGGCCGGCATGTTCGCCTATATCACCGGCTCGCCCCATGTCTTCATGGAGATCTTCGGCGTGTTGCCGCAGCATTACGGCTGGTTCTTCGGTGCCAATGCAATGGGCCTCGTCCTCAGCGCCCAGGTCAATGGCTGGCTGCATCGCCATGCCAGCTCCGACACCATCCTGAAGTCAGTCGTCAGCCTGCAGGCTCTGGCCGGCATCATCCTGCTGATCGACGCCCTCACCGGCTTCGCCGGCCTCTGGGGCATCGCCGTGCCGCTCTTCGCCTTCGTCGCCAGCCTCGGCTTTGTCAGCCCCAACACCACCGTGCTGGCAATGGAGCCGTTCAAGCAGATCGCCGGCGCCGCCTCGGCTTTGCTCGGCAGCATGCAATTCGCCTTGGCCTTCGCCGCCTCTGCCGCCGTCTCGGCGATTACCGCCGGCGGTGGCGTGCCGATGGCCGGTGTCATCGCCGCCTGCGGTATCCTCAGCTTCACGGTCCTGCTGACGCTGGTGCGTCCCCGCTCGCCCCTGCGTTAAAGCAACAGCAGCATATTCCGCATCTTGTATGAGGCAGGTGGTGACCACATCTAACCCGCGATAGCTGCCACATAGAAGATCTCGGCAAGCAGGGAAGCAGATGCAGCAAGAACCGCCTGGCCCGCCGGACTCATTTCGCCAACGCTCCACCGTCGATTTCTACCTCGTCATGCGGTTCGTTTGTGGCGGGCTCAATTTCGTCATTGCCTGGGCCTACCTGATTTCCCGCTGGCCGATGGTGGGGATCGTCTTTGGCTGGGCGCCGGCGATCATTGCCGCCATCTTCGGATTTTTCGCAGCGGACATTCTGCTGGACGCGCTTACCTGATCGGCGCCTCTATCTGCGGACTCGCGCCGCGTGCTATCAGTGAGACCGCACGAATAGGGGCAAGGCTTTGCGGATTCTGGTTCTCGGCGCCGGCGGGTTCATCGGCCGACAGGTGGTGGCGCGATTGCTGTCGCGCGGCTATCGGGTCATTGCCGGCCTGCGGGCGACCGATCAGCACCGCATTGAAGCCGCCGCCTTGCGCCTGCCGCCGACCGTGGCAGCCGTGGTCGCCGATATCGGCAAATTGCAACAGCCCGAGCAGTGGCAGGAGATCCTGCGCAATGTCGATGCGGTGGTGAACTGCGCCGGCATCTTGCAGAGCGATCGCAGGCAATCGGCCAAGGCGGTGCATGAGACCGGACCGATCGCCTTGTTCGATGCCTGCCGCCGCTTCGGTCCCTCCATTGTCGTGCATGTCTCGGCAATCAGTGCCGATGCGGAAGCCGGCACCGAATATGCGCAAACCCGTATCGCCGCCGAGCGGCATCTCTGCGCCAGCCTGCTCGACTGGTCGCTGCTGCGCCCTTCGCTCGTCTACGGGCCAGGATCGGGCGGCGGCACCTCTGCCATCCGTGGCCTTGCCGGCTTTCCCTTCGTCACCCCTCTGCCCGGCAACGGCAAGCAGCTCTTCGCGCCGATCCATGGCGAGGACCTTGCCGAATGCATCTGCCGCGTGCTGGAGACCCGCAATCTGCGGCGCCAGGTGCTGAGCCCGGCCGGGCCGGAGAACCTCACCCTGCGCGAGATCGTCTCGAAGACGCGGCGCTGGCTCGGTTTCACCCGCCGCCCCTTCCTGCGCATCCCCCTCTTCCTGATCCGGCCGCTGGCTTGGCTCGGCGACTGGATCGGTGCCGGCCCGATCCGCAGCACCTCCCTGCAGCAGATGGCCTATGGCAATGAAGGCAACGGCGCCGAATTTGCTGCCGCCATCGGCTTCGCACCGCGATCGATGGACCAGGCCCTACAATTGGCGCCGGCCTATGTGCAGGATCGCTGGCATGCACGGCTGTGGTTCCTGCGCCCGGCCCTGACGGTGACACTGGCCCTCATGTGGCTGGGGTCGGGCCTGCTCGGCCTCATCAATCCGCCGCTGCAGATCCTGGCCGCCCTTGGCAGCTTCGGCCTGCCCGGCTGGCTGGCGGCGACGGTCGCTTACATCACCTCGCTGATCGATCTCGTCATGGGTGGCCTGATCATCGCCGGCCGCGGCGACCGCTGGCTCGCCTTCTGGCAAATTGTCATCGTCGTCGCCTATACCATCGCGTTGACCATCGTGGCACCGGCGCTCTGGGCCGATCCTTTGGGGCCGCTGCTGAAGAACCTGCCGATCCTGGCCGCCATCGCCGCCTGGGCCGCCTTGCTGGAACGCGACTGAAAGCGGGCCAGCTAGATCCGATGTCGAGCCCCTTTCGCTTCCAGGCGCGATAGGCCAAACTCCCCTGACCGAAAATTCACCCCGGCTGAGCGACGGCTTTTCCCGGCACATCATGACACCAGAGGGCAACCGCAATGACCAACCGCAATGGCCTTGAGGTCGATCCGCTTCTTGACGCTTTCATCATGCAGCAGGCCTTGCCGGGGACCGGTGTTGCGCCCGATGCTTTCTGGCAGGGCTTCGCCGCCCTGATCGACGAGCTGACACCGAAGAACCGCGCGCTGCTCGCCAGGCGCGACGAGCTGCAGGCGAAGATCGATGCCTGGCACAAGGTCCATCCCGGCGCCAGCATCGCCGCGCAGAAGGATTTCGTCACCGAGATCGGCTATCTGCTGCCCGAGGGACCGGAATTCAAGATCGATACCGCCAATACCGATCCCGAGATCGCCAGCGTCGCCGGGCCGCAGCTCGTGGTGCCGGTGACCAACGCCCGCTACGCCCTCAACGCCGCCAATGCCCGCTGGGGCAGCCTCTATGACTGCTTCTATGGTACCGATGCCATGGGCGCGCCGGTGCCCGGCGGCACCTATGATCGCGGCCGTGGTGCACGCGTCGTCGCCCGTACCCGCGTCTTCCTCGACGAGGCCTTCCCCATCGAAGGCACCAGCCATGCCGATGTGCGGCGCTATTACGTCAAGGATGGCGCCTTGCTGATCGACGATCTGCCGCTGCAGCAGCCGGAGAAATTCGTCGGCTTCCGTGGCAATCCGAAGGCGCCGGATGCCGTGCTCCTGCGCAATAACGGCCTGCATGTCGAGCTCGTCTTCGATCGCGCCCATCCGATCGGCAGCCGCGACCAGGCCCTGCTTGCCGATGTAGTGATCGAAAGCGCCCTCTCGGCGATCATGGATTGCGAGGATTCGGTTGCCTGTGTCGATGCCGAGGACAAGGTGCTGGCCTATGCCAACTGGCTCGGCCTGATGAAGGGCGATCTCACCGCCGAATTCGACAAAGGCGGCAAGAAGACGACCCGCCGGCTCAATGCCGATCGCATCTTCACCCGGCCCGATGGCGGCACGCTGACGCTCAAGGGCCGGGCTTTGCTGTGGATCCGCAATGTCGGCCATCTGATGACGACACCGGCCATTCACGACCGGCATGGCGCAGAAATTCCTGAGGGCCTGATGGATGCGATGATCACCACCCTCATCGCTTTGCATGACTTGAAGAAGAGCGATGGTGCCCGCAACGCGACTCAAGGCTCGGTCTATGTGGTGAAGCCGAAGATGCATGGGCCGGAGGAAGTCGCCTTCGCCGATGAGATCTTCACCCGTGTCGAGCAGGTGCTGGGCCTGCCGCGTTACACCGTGAAGCTCGGCGTCATGGATGAGGAACGCCGCACCTCAGTCAATCTCAAGGAATGCATCCGCGCAGCCAAGCACCGCGTCGCCTTTATCAATACCGGTTTCCTCGATCGTACCGGCGACGAAATCCATACCTCGATGGAAGCCGGTCCCTTCTCGCGCAAGGATTTCATCAAGCGCAAGGGCTGGATCATCGCCTATGAGAATCTGAACGTCGATATCGGGCTTGATTGCGGCCTCTCCGGCAAGGCGCAGATCGGCAAGGGCATGTGGGCGGCCCCCGACATGATGGCGGCGATGCTGGAGCAGAAGATCGACCATCCCAAATCCGGCGCCAATTGCGCTTGGGTGCCCTCGCCCACGGCAGCGACGCTGCATGCGCTGCATTACCACAAGATCGATGTCTTCGCCGTGCAGAAGAAACTGGCGGCCGGCGGCCGGCGCGCCCATGTCGATGCCCTGCTCGACATTCCCGTCGCCTCCTTCCGCAAATGGAGTGAGGCGCAGATCCTGCGCGAGGTCGAGAACAATGCCCAGGGCATCCTCGGTTACGTGGTGCGCTGGATCGACCAGGGGATCGGTTGCTCGAAGGTGCCGGATATCAACAATATCGGCCTGATGGAAGACCGCGCCACCCTGCGTATCTCCTCGCAGCATATCGCCAACTGGCTGCATCACGGCATCTGCACACGCGATCAGGTGACGGATGTGATGAAGCGCATGGCGGCGGTGGTCGACAAGCAGAATGAGGGCGATCCCGCCTATAAGCCGATGGCGCCGGATTTCGAGCTCTCGACCGCCTTCCAGACCGCCTGCGATCTGGTCTTCAAGGGTCGCGAACAGCCCAATGGCTATACCGAGCCGCTGCTGCATGCGGCGCGCCTACGGGTCAAGGGACGGAACTAGCGGCAGGCCGAAGTAAATATCGCTCGCCGATGCTCTACGACCTCGTCAAGACGCTGCATATCCTCACCGCCACCTGGCTGTTCGGCGCCGGTTGCTCGACCGCCTTCCATATGTTGCGGGCCTGGCGCTCCGGTGAGGCCGGCATCATCCGCTACGCGGCCAGGAGCACGGTGCTGGCCGATTGGCTGTTCACGGCGATACCTGGGATACTGCAGCCTGTGACGGGCATCGCCCTCATCGTGATGGCGGGGATCGATCCCTGGTCGTCCTGGCTGGTCGCGGCCTATGGCCTCTTCGTCCTGGCCCTTGTCTGCTGGCTGCAGGTGGCGGCGATCCAGATCCGGCTGGCGCGGGGAACAGCGGCGATCGGCGCCGATGATCGCGCGGCCTTCCGGCGCTGGCTGATCCTCGGCTGTCCAGGCTTCAGCGCCGTCCTCATCATTTTCTATCTGATGGTGGCGAAGCCCGCTCTGTGGTGAGCGGGCTTCGCGAACGATCTAGCGTATCTAGCAGCCGTCAGTCCGGCCGAACGATGTGCCAGGTACCCTCGACGCCATCACCCTTGATGTCGCCGGCCTTCTTGTCCTGGTCATAGGTATAGAGCGGCATGCCATCCTTGGCCCATTGCTTGCTGCCATCGGGCCGCGCGATCACGGTCAGATGCCCGGCCGGCTGGGCGCCATCCTGGGCATAGACCGGCGGCCAGGCGGCCGCACACATGCCGGTGCAGGAGGAGGAACCGCTGGTATCCTCGTCATAGGTATACAGCGTCATGCCGCTCTCGTCGGTGAGGACGGCACCGGCGGCGGAACTGACACTCTTGCTGGGCGCCGGCTCGCCGACAGGCTGTCCGCCGCCCATGCCCGTGCTGGAACAACCGGCGAGCAAGGTGATCGCCGCCAGACCTGCTGCAACGGTCAAATGACCCAGTTTCATCCTAATCTCCTTTATGATTTTCAGGTGCGGAGTGCCGTACCGGCTATTTCCATTTGCGTGGCGAGGCTGATCGGTAGCCACAAACGACCCCCGCGATGTTACCACCTGATTGACCGTCGGTAGCCCGGTTTAATTCCCGAAAACTAATCGCAAAACGCAAAGTGGCATACCGGCTTGCAACCGCTGCCTGTCATACCCACCTTGCCAAGTAATAACGTCAGGACGGCCGACCGGTTCACCTGACGAAGCCGTGTCAGGGAAGGTGCCCAGCATCTTGCAACCCGATTCTGCCGATCCGGCACTCGATGCCCCCTGGTCGCGGGCGCAACGCTTCTGGCGTGCCTGCTTTGCGATCGTCGTCTTCATCTGCGTCTATTCAGTGGTCTATTGCCTGGCTTTCGACGGGCGATGGCCAGGGCTTGCCTTCGGGTGGCTTCCAGCTTCCGGCGTTTCGGTCTTTGGCTATTATCATCCGCTCGGTTTGCTGGAGTTCATCGGCGAATGCCTGAGCGCATTCTGAACCCGACCGCGCCCCGTTAGAGCCGGCCGTGGCAATGGAAATGCCGAGAGGGGCCGCCACTGCGGGTCTATCAGTCAACCTGCAAGCCCCCCGTGCGTCACCCAATGCGCCTGGTCCGGCGTGAAATGCATCAGGACCAGCTGGTCGTACCGGGCAAGATCGCTCGGCGCGAAAATCTTCCGCCAGCGGCCGTTCGTGCCGTTGTTGAAAAAGCGCGCTGACCCTTGATCCCAGACCTGCTGCGCAATTGGCAGCAGCAGATCACCCTGGCTCTTCATCGCCGCGAATCCCGCTGCGGCAATCAGCTCCGGCCACGACGCCTCGGGAATCCCGATCTCTAAAAAATCGGCGATCCGACGCATCTCTCCGCTGAGATCGGCCTTCAGATCACTGTAGTGAACCAGAAGCATATCGAGCTTGTCGCGGGCAGCCCAATAGCTGTTCTCGACATGGAAGAATGACTCGTCCGGATTGCCCCGCGAACCACCCGCCGCGACCCAATCGGCGAAGAACACGGCCGGGTCTTCTGCGGCCGGCGC
>DATMUQ010000051.1:0-2216 GCA_035563795.1 Terriglobales bacterium
GCGGTGGTCGTCGACTTGCCGTTAGTGCCGGTGACAGCGACGAGCGGGCATGACACGCCTGATTTTGCGCGCTCGCGGCAGAACAGTTCGATGTCGCCGATGATCTCGACGCGAGCTTTGTGCGCGAGCCTGACGCTCCAGTGTGGTTCGGGATGGGTGAACGGCACCCCTGGCGCCAGCACCAGCGCGGCGATAATTGACCAGTCGATACCGCGCAGGTTTTCTGCTTTGAGACCGGCGGAACGCGCCTCAGCCAGCATCTTCTCGTTGTCGTCGAACACCACCACGTCGGCGCCGCCGGCGATCAACGCACCGGCCGCCAGCAGACCCGATTTGCCAAGGCCGAAGACGGCGACTTTCCTGCCAGCGAACGTGGTGATCGGGATCAAGGATTATCTCAGCTTAAGCGTCGCCATTCCGGCGAGCGCTAGCACCACGGCGACGATCCAGAAACGGATCACGATCTGCGGCTCGGTCCAACCGAGCTGCTCGTAGTGATGGTGGATCGGCGCCATCTTGAACACGCGCTTGCCAGTGAGCTTGAACGAGATGACCTGCACTATCACCGAGACGGCTTCCAGCACGAACAGTCCGCCGACGATGGCCAACACGATTTCGTGCTTAATCGCCACTGCGACCGTCCCGAGCAGGCCTCCCATCGACAGGGAGCCGGTATCGCCCATGAAGATCGAGGCCGGCGGCGCGTTGAACCAGAGGAACCCGAGGCCGGAGCCGATCAGCGCACCGCACACTACCGCCAGTTCGCCGGTGCCGGGGACGTAGCGGATCTGTAGGTATTCGGCGAACACAGCGTTGCCGGCGAGATAGGAGATGAAGCCGAAGCTCGCGGAGGCGATCATCACCGGCACAATGGCGAGGCCGTCGAGGCCGTCAGTGATGTTTACGGCGTTGCCGGCGCCGACGATGACGAAAGCACCGAGCAGTACGAAGGCCCAACCTAGGTTGATAGCCAGATCCTTGAAGAACGGAAACACTAGCGAAGTCGCCATCGGACCCTTGCCGAGATAGACGAGCGCCGTGACCGCGGTCACCGCGATGATCGCTTCTGCGGCGAGCCGCGTGCGCCCGGCGAAGCCGGCGTGCGTTTGCTTGGTGACTTTCAGATAATCGTCGTAGAATCCGATCATGCCGAAGCTCAGCGTCACGCCGAGCACGATCCACACGTAAAAACTGGTCGGGTTGGCCCACAGTAAGGTTGAGACCAAGAGCCCCGACAGAATCATCAGGCCGCCCATGGTGGGCGTGCCTTTCTTGGTGACGAGGTGCGAAGCCGGCCCGTCGGTGCGGATCGGCTGGCCCTTGCCCTGCTTAAGGCGCAACAGGTCGATCATCGGACCGCCGAACAGAAATACGAACATCAGCGCCGTGACGACGGCGCCGCCGGTGCGGAAAGTGATGTACCGAAAGACGTTGAGGAAAGAGACCTTGTCTGAAAAATCGGTGAGCCAATAAAACATCGAAGTGCCACGTCTGCGATTAAGCCTGCCCGATTGCGGCTGGCATGGGGAACAGCCGTTCCAGCGCCTTCACGATTGGTCCCATTTTGGAGCCCAGCGAGCCTTTAACCATCACGGCGTCGCCGGCGCGAATGGCGGCCAACACCGCCGGCTCCAGTGTCGCCGCTGTGTCGGCATAGCTGCCCCGGCGGCCGGAGGGAAGGGCCTCCCATAGCACCTTCATCAGCGGGCCGCTGCAGAACACCAGGTCGATGCTCGCGGCTTCGATTTTCTCCACCAGACCCCGATGCAACGCGGGCCCTTGCGGGCCGAGTTCCAGCATGTCCCCCAAGACTGCGATGCGACGGCCGAGATTGCCGACCGGCGCCTGTCCGAGCAGCGCGATAGCGGCCGCCATGGAGGCAGGGTTGCCATTGTAGCTCTCGTCGAGCAGCAATGCGCGGCCGCCCGGCAACCGCAATGTGATGCGCGCGCCGCGGCCCGTCGCCGGCTTCAGATTGTTCAGCGCGAGCGCCGCCAGCGCCAGATCGGCGCCGACCAGCGCGGCTACGGCCAGCACGGCGATCGAATTGAGCAGCAGGTGGCGCCCCGGCGCGCCGAGCTTATAAGTGACAGGCTCACCGAGGATGACGGCCTCTGCCGTCGACGACTCCGGCTGCAGCGAATAGCGAAGCAGGAACGCATCTGTGTCGTCATGTTCGCCGAAGCTGACTATGCGTTTCACACCGGCCGCCTTGG
>DATMUQ010000052.1:0-2512 GCA_035563795.1 Terriglobales bacterium
TCAAGGCGGCCGAGACCCTCTATCTGCGGGCGGCCAATCTCGGCTATTCCCAAGCGCAGTTCGATCTCGGCAACCTCTATTATAACGGCAATGGCATCGACCAGGATTACAAGCAGGCCGGGCGCTGGTACATGGCCGCGGCGATGTCCGGCCATCTGCGGGCGGAATATTATCTGGCGCAGATGTATGAGAACGGCGAAGGCGTCAAGGCCGACAACGTCAACGCCCTGAAATGGTACCTGAAGGCTGCCGATGGCGGCCTGCCGGAAGCCAAATATGTCATCGGCCGCAAGCTGCTCAACGGCGAGGACATCAAGGAGGATCACCCCAAGGCGATCCCCTATCTCCAGGCAGCCGCCGATGCCGGGGTGCCGCATGCGCGGGCCTGGCTGGGCATCGCTTATCTCAATGGCTGGGGTACACCGAAGAACCTGGTCTCGGCCTATATCTGGCTGGAACTGGCGCTCGACCGTCTGCCCGCGGGCGAATTGCAGCAAAAGGCCTATCAAGGCGCTCGCCAGGCCGAAGATGAGATGACACAAAGCGAGATTGCCGCTGCCAAGCGCATGCTGGCAAAGGCCGAGGCGAAGCAGCCAACGCCCTGAAGCCGCCTCCCCCCTTTTTAGCGGCAGCTGTGGCTGCTCAATAGGTGGCAGCACTCCATTTGGTTTGCATCTGGCTGATGATCGCGGCAATCGACTGCGCGTTCTTGGTGCTGGGGTCGTATTGCTTGCTATAGGTCAGCGTGAGGCGGATCACGGCACGGGCCTTGGCCCAGCGCTGGGTCGAGTAATAGCCGTCATTGAACCACCAGGGGCCGCCGTAGCATCCGCGCCAGCAACGGCCGTAACCGTAGAACGGCGACGGTGTATAGACCGGCGTCTCGCGGACTTCGACATCGCTGTCGCGCTGTTCATTGTCGACCCGCAGCCCGGCATAGCCTTGCTGCTGGCCGAGCTGTGCGGCACGCCATAAAGCCAGGTCGCGGGTCTTGTCGAGTTCGCCTTGGAGGCGGCCGTCGCTGCGCGGATCACTGCTGCTGACGGCGATATAGGCACCGGTATAGGTGATGGTTGTCTGATCGGCGACGATGGGCCGGTCGCTGTAACCGAAGGGACCGTTCTGCCCCAAGGGGGCCATTGCCGGTTGCGGCGGGGTTGTCGCGCAACCTGCCAGCCACCCCATCAGGAGCAGGAGACCGATCAGGCGATAAGGCTTCTTCATCGCATTCCACCCTGCTGCGGCCAGCGGCGTCGAATTGTAGACAGGTAGTATATAGGATGGCGCCAGCCAGTTTCATCAACGCGACTTTCGCGCCGAAGCGATCTGCTGGTTACAGGTGTAGGATAGATCCGAAGTCAGCCGCTGGTGCTATCGCCAGACGGCGCGCGGATTGCCCAGGACCTGGGGACTGAGCGCCAGGCAATAGGCGTTGCTGTCCCACAGCGCCTTACAGGCACGGCCGGCATCGACCTGTCCGAAGCCGGTCAGCAAGGCGCTGTAGCGCGACACGCCTTCGTAATCCTTGCGCACGATTGCCGGCATGGCTTTGCTGGCGAGGTTGGCCGGCATCTGGCGCCGTGCCGACGAGATCGCCCTCTGTGCTTCGGCCGCACTGTTGTAAGAACCGAAAACAGTGCCCCAGCCGGCCAACCGGATCGTGCCGCCGCCAGCGATTCCACCGGCCACCACAGTTGTCTGGCCGCATTCGCTGGAACTGAGGCGGGTTGGTGGCGGCGCCTGTTCGGAGACATCGATCTTCAACGAGAGATCGCGCAACATCGGCAGCTTGCTATCGCTCTTGGCAAAGCCGCTATTGAGCAATGTCGCCATCTCGCTGGCGCGCTCACCGCGATTGCCGCCGCCGAGCACGACACCGACCAAGCGGCGGTCGCCATGCTTCGCGGAAGCGACGAGATTATAGCCGGCGCCGCAGGTGAAGCCGGTCTTGATGCCGTCGGCGCCTTGATAATTGACCAGGATGCCATTCACGGTCGGCAAGCTGCGGCCATTGATGGTGACGCTGCGATCCGCGAAGAAATGATAGTACTCCGGAAAATCATGCAGCAGAGCCAAAGCCAGCCGCGCCATATCGGCCGCCGTCGTCACCTGCTCGGCATTGGGGAGGCCGCTGGCATTACGGAACACGGTGCGTGACATGCCGAGGCGGTGTGCCGTGTCAGTCATGCGATCGGCAAAACTGCTTTCGGTACCGCCGATCTGCTCGGCGACGGCAACGGCGGCATCATTGGCCGAAGCGACGATGGTAGCGTTGATCGCCTGTTGCAGCGTGATCTTTTCCCCGGTGCGGAAGCCAAACTTGACGGGAAGCTGTCCGGCGGCCGTTGGCGAGACCGTCACCGTTTCGTCCAGCCGGTGCCGGCCGGCCTTGATCTCACTGAAGGCGACATAGACTGTCATCATTTTGGTGAGCGAGGCGGGATACCACAGCGCATTCGGCTCCGCGGCGATCAGCACTTGGCCGCTATCGGCGTCGACAACGAGATTGACG
>DATMUQ010000053.1:0-6820 GCA_035563795.1 Terriglobales bacterium
CCATCTCTACCGGCCGTTCCTGATGCCGCATGAGATCGCCATTCCATCACGTTTCGATATCAGGGGCATTCCCGTCGCCACCTTCGAACAGCAGCATGGTTTCGGCGGTGTCACCACCGGCTACCGGGTCGGGAAAATGGCTTATTGCACCGATGCCGTCGACCTGCCGGAGATGGCCTTCGATCTGCTGCAAGGGCTCGATCTTTTTATCGTCGATTGCCTGCGCTTCGAGCCGCATGAGACCCATGCCCATTTCGACAAGGCGATCGCCTGGATCGAGCGTGTCAAACCGAAGCATGCGGTGCTGACCCATCTCAACCATATGATGGATTACGATGAGGTGGCGCGGCGTTGCCCGCCCGGCGTTGAGCCCGGATATGACGGCCTGGCGATCGAGATCGCGGCGTGAGAGCAGGGCGTTCGCCTGGTTGACTGGGCAGCGGCTGCGGATGAATGGGTGAGGGTGAAGATGGCGGGAAATCACAACCAGGATCGCGAGGCACAGGATCTGATGGCCGGCCAGGATAGCGGCAACAAGCACGATCACGGCCGGCATCTCGGCCACGATCACGGCGAGAGCGGTGCGTCTAAACCCGCCAAGGCGCATCGCGACGACGACCATGCTCATGATGATCATGATCATGATCATGCCGGCCACAGCCACGGTGGCGGTGGGCATGGCGGTCACAGTCATCATCATGGTCACGGGCATGGCCATTCCCATGCGCCGGCCAGCTTCGGCGCGGCCTTTGCCATCGGCACGGCGCTCAATCTGGGCTTCGTTGTCATCGAGGCGATCTACGGGGTGATCAGCGATTCCGTGGCGCTCCTTGCCGATGCCGGCCACAATCTCAGCGACGTCCTCGGCCTGGTTATGGCCTGGGTGGCGATGTCGCTGTCGCAGCGCCAGCCCAGCGCCCGGTTCACCTATGGCCTGCGCAGCAGTTCGATCCTGGCGGCCTTGTTCAACGGCTTGTTCCTGCTGGTGGCGATCGGCGGCATCGCCTGGGAAGCCCTGCGACGCCTCGGCAATCCGCCGGAAGTGGCCGGCACCACGGTGATGATCGTGGCCGCCATCGGCGTCGTCATCAATGCCGCCACCGCCATGCTGTTCATGCGCGGGCAAAAGGGTGACATCAATATCCGCGGCGCCTATCTGCACATGGTGGCCGATGCCGCCATCTCCGCCGGCGTTGTCGTCTCCGGTGGCCTGATCCTGGCGACCGGCTGGTACTGGCTCGATCCGGCCGTCAGCCTGGTCGTGTCGGTGATCATCGTTTACGGCACCTGGGGGCTCCTGAAGGATTCCGTCCAGATGAGCTTCGCCGCGGTGCCGGCCGGGATCGATCCGGAGCGGGTCAAAAATCACCTGGCGAGCCGACCCGGCGTCGAGGCCGTGCACGACCTCCATATCTGGGCGATCAGCACCACCGAGACGGCGCTGACGGCGCATCTGGTGATGCCCAGCGGCCATCCAGGTGACGATGCGCTGGAGACCATCGCCCATGAGCTGCAGCATGATTTCGGCATCGGCCATGCCACCATGCAGGTCGAGACCAGTGGCGCCCAATGCAAGCTGGCGCCGGATCATGTGGTCTGAGGCAGATCCCAGGGAAAGAGCGCAGTAAAGCGAGTTCTTGTGGTTACCGGAGCCTCAGCCACAAGTCCGAGTATATTGAATATTTTCCATAATATATATTATGCGAATTACGGATAGCCTTGTTTCCGGCGGCGTGTCGACTGCCGTCAGCGTTCGGATGGTTCCTGCGCCTCTCGCGAACAACCTGCTTCCTGGTTCGATAACCGGATACAAGCCTGCTGGATTGATGCGGCCGCTGGATCTGTGAAGGCCGCCGAACCAGGTCAGATGGCGCCGCTATCGCATCCTCGTCCTGGCCCGATCGAATGCGCGACCAATAGTGCTCGGACGAATCCTGATGGCCCTGGGGCTGTCGGTCAGAGAAAAACCGACAGCCCACCCCGCCTGATGATGTTCCGCCTTGGGCCTCTAGCTCACCCGGCCAGCCCGGTTATGGCGCGCGCGACGGCGGGTCAGATGCGAATCCCAGGCCGCCATTCTGTCGCGCACAAAATTGCCGATCGACGCCGATGTCGAGAGATCAGGCTCCGTCTCTTCGGCGTATCCTTGCTCGTTGCGTATCGGCAGCGCGGCCACCTTTGCCGCATGCAGTAGGTCGACCTTGGACGGATTTGGCGCGCTCGGATGCTGTGCCGTCAGCTGCGGCGGGAGCACCCCTTTCATTGGGTCGTCTTTTCTCGGTACAGACAATGTCAGTACGTCCCCAAGAGATGCGGCCGCTTTGTCCCGTTTAGTGAGCGGTTCCGTCTTCCACCTTTCGCATATCGTCTTGAGAATTGACGTGTGATCGATGCGACCGGTTCCGCGATAGACTGTCCCCGCTTCAATTAACGGAGAAATCAGGACCGCCGGCACCCGCACGCCGAATCTGGTGAAATCGAAATCGATGCCGGATTCGGTCAACGAGCCGTCACCCGGGGCAACGGCATCGCTCGGCGGCGGAACATGATCATAGTTTCCCCCGTGCTCATCATAGGTGATAATCAAAAGCGTCGCGTTCCACTTCGGCCCATCGCGAAGCGCACGATAGGTATCGAGGATTAAGGCTTCGCCGGCAGCGACATCGTAATTGGGGTGCTGACTATTTCCGGCCGCCGACCAGCTCGGTT
Organism: Terriglobales bacterium; assembly: GCA_035563795.1. Classification (GTDB taxonomy): domain Bacteria; phylum Pseudomonadota; class Alphaproteobacteria; order Dongiales; family Dongiaceae; genus Dongia_B. The sequence goes on from DATMUQ010000053.1 coordinate 2,710, forward strand.
CCAAGAAGCTGTATGCCGCGAGAGTGCCTTTGGCCGCCCGCTCCTGAAAATCTCTGAAATGACCGAAATGCGTGGGATCTGCGCGCAGTGTATCGGGGAAGTCCATTCTCGTCAGAGGCGCCCGATTATATCCGTATATGGTCCAGTCGATTTTTTTATCACTCAGGCGGCCGAATACGCTCGGACAAGTGAACGTCTTGACATGGTTGTCGAGGTGACCTTGTGAAGTCGCGGCAGCCGCGAATGCCCGGTTGGGTATCGTCTGCGTGGGAACAGATGAATGCCAGGCGTCACAAACTGCGAATCCCTTAGCTAGACCGGAAAGCACGGGAAGCAAGTCAGGCGTATACATGCCCATGATATCGGATGGCTTAGCCGAGGGCAGTGTGTCTTTGTAGCCCCTGCTGATGTCGCTGGCGATCGCTGCCTTGAAATTCATCACAAAGCCCTTGTTGCCAGGCTTTTCACCTGGGGCAGGATCATGCGTCGAGAATAATTGCATGTTGGTATTTTGAAATCCCTCACCGGGATCAGCACCTGGCATCAAATAGCAATGATCGTCGTCCGCCTTTATCTTGAAGACCTTTATCTTCCTGCCGGTTTCATCGGGATTGTCCTCCTGCCCGGTTAATCCCTCAAATCCATGTCCCAACGGAGAGCGATTGCCATTGTCCGCATAAAGAAAGCCGAGCATTTGGTCGAACGACCGATTTTCGAGCATCAGGACGACGAGGTGTTCAATTTTATCTAGCTGATTGGAAGCAGGCCGATGATGTTCTGCATTTGGCTTTTTTGCCATGATCGTTTCCTCCGACACGTTGCAAGTGGAATGCAATCAGGACCCCTGGGATACAGAAGTCTTTCACGCGTGTTCATCGGGTTGTTCTGGCAGGCGATCGTGAGCAAAATGCGCAGAGCTATACTTTCCCGGCAAAGATAGATTCGCCGAGCTTGCTCCTACTGCGGATGCGACGCACAAGGTAAGTTCCGACGCATGCCGACCGCCACCTACGCAAACTCGTTGAGGCGTCGTGCTTTCGCCCCAACCGACACAAGGTACGAGCAGAAGTATTTCAGCTGTGTGTGATGCAGCGACGATATTTGTATCCGCAACCGATACGAGATGATTTTAATCTAAAAATATCGAGTGACGAGAGACGAAATATTTACAAGGGCGCGTCAAATATTTGCATATAGGTATATGCTTGCAACAATCCTTGGTTGATTTGTCCGAAGTCCCACCAGACCTAGAAACTGATGTCACCGCGCGTTTTCCTTTGGAAAGGCTCCTAACGCATCTGCATCGAGCCAGTGCCCTTCCCCTCGCCCCGCTTCCCTGCGCTCGTGTTGGAACCTCCGCCTCGGAAAGGCGACGCTGATACGTCCCTCTCAGCCCCCGATAACGCGCGGCTGGCGGTCGGTGCCGATGGCGACATAGGTGAACAGGCCCTCGGTCACCTTGACCGCCTCACCGCTGATGCCGCGCCGGACCCAACTTTCGACGCGGACCGCAATCGAGGTTCGTCCGATCTTCTCGACCGCCGCATAGCAACTGAGTTCGTCGCCGATGAAGACGGGTTTCTTGAAGGTCATGGTGGTGACCGCCACGGTCGCCACCCGGCCATGCGACTGGCGGATCGCCACGACGCTGCCGGCAAGATCCATCTGCGACAACAGCCAGCCGCCGAAGATATCGCCGTGAGGATTTGAATCGGCCGGCATGGCGATCGCCCGCAAAGCCGGTTCCGCCGCGGGAAATTCTTCGGTCACTGGCTCGGTGCTCATGGCGGGTCCTATCGGGTTGCTGCGGGCTTGGCGCCGTTCCGCAGGCGACGGATCAGGCGCCCGACCAGATAGCTCACGAAAACGGCGATCAGGATGCCAGGAAAGCCGTTCGGCCCGAAGATGTCCATGGCCTCGCCACAAATGACCGAACCGATCAGGGCGCCCAGCCCCCAGACCGCGGCGAAGGCTGACGTGCCGGCCACCAGGTCCGGTCCGCTAAAACGGTCGCCGAGCTGCGACAGGCCGACCGTATAGATGCCAAAACCGGCCGCCCCCAGCACCACGATCAAGGGCCAGATGAACCGGGTGTGAATCGCGAAAGGCATCAGCGAGAGCAGGATGATCACAGCAACGAAACAGCCGATCATGGTGCCAGTCTTCGAGGTCTGGCCGGCGACCCAGCCAAGCGGGATCTGGAAGAACACATTGCCCAAAGCGAGCGCCGTGATGGTCACTGCCGCGGTTTCCACATCCATGCCCATGCGGACACCATAGACCGGCAGGAGGCTCAGCAGGCCGCCATCGAGGATGGCATGGACGCAGATCGCCAGCAGCAGGAATGGCGCCTTGGGTGCGAACTGCCAGATCGAGACATGCGCATGCCCCTCGTCATGCTTCTCGTTCCTGACGAAGGAGATCGGAATGGCGGCACAAAGCAGGATCGCCGCGCCGATCGTGAAAGGCAGATAGCCCTCGATCCCCACCCAGCTGATCACGGCCGGGCCGACACCGAAGGTCGCCGAAATGCAGGTCGCATAAATGCCGACGATCAGGCTGCGCCAACGACCCTTGGCATTCTCCACCACCCAGGCCTCGCTCAAGGCGAACAATGTCGCCACACAGATCCCCTGCATCAGGCGCAAGGCAAACCACGGCACCAGCGAGGGAAAGGTCGGGTAAGCCAGGAAAATGACGGCCGCCGAACAGGCCATGATGCTGGCCAGAACTTTAGCGCCGATGAGATGCGCCAGCTTCGGCACGATCAACCCGGCGATCAGGATGCCGATCGGTGCCATGGCCGCATTGAAACCGATCATGCCCTGGCTGAAACCCTGCTTCTGCATGTTCAGCGACAGCAGCGGGAAAATCTCGCCCAACGAAAATGAGAAGACGCAGACGGCGGCAAAGGCCGCCATCAGATTGCGCCAATGAATCTGTTCCGATCGCTGCTGCATGTTGAGCCTCCCCGAACTGAAGGAAGCCGCAGCCCGCTCGTCGCCCGCCCCTTACTCACCCATTCTCGTTCCTTGGGGCTCAACTTGCTTGAAAATGCGTTCAAAAGCTATATGCAGCTCCATGCTTGCAGCGCATGCGCTTTTGCATCGCTTTGCACAGCTCCACTGCACTGCAATGCGATGACATACGATCATGCGCAGCGAGACGCTGTGCAGGCTTTAATCGAGCAGATCGACCTGCGGTCCCCAGGTATCCGAGAGCGCGAAACCCGCCTTGAACGGATCGTCGTCATCAAGCCGCAATTGTTCAGTACCGTAGATCCAGGCCTTGCCGGTAATGCGCGGCAAGACGGCCGCATAGGGGCCAACCGTGGTTTCACCGATCGCCTCGGCCAGGAATTCGCCACCAATGATCGAACGTGAGCGTCGGCTATCGCCAACCTTCAACTGCCCGCGCGCATGCAGCACCGCGAGATTGGCGGAACTGCCGGTGCCGCAGGGCGAGCGGTCGACGCGACCCGGTTTCAAGGTCGTGCAAGTACGCACGGCGCCATCCGGTTCGGTGCCGCGAAACATCACATAGGCGATCTCATCGAGACCTTCGAGCACGGGATGCTTGACCGTGACCTGCTCGCTGATGATGCGTTTCAACTCGATCCCGGCTTCCGCCAAGGCCCGCGCCTGCGGCGGATCGATCCGCATGCTGAACTGGTCGACATCGACGATGGCGTAATAAACACCGCCGAAGGCAATATCGGCCTTGATGGCGCCCCAGTGGGGCGTCTCGATCACCGTATCGAGCGATTGCGCGAAAGCCGGCACATTGTCGAGACTGACCGAATGGCAGCGTCCGTTCGAGCACGTGGCCCGTGCCGTGATCAGGCCGGCGGGCGTATCGAGGCGCACGACGGTTTCGGGCTCCTTCATGGCAACGCGGTCGGATTCCAGCAGCGCTGTCACCACGCAGATGCAATTGCTGCCGGACATCGGATGGGCGCGATCGGCCTGCAATACAATGAAGCCGGCATCGGCATCGGGCCGTGTCGGCGCGATGAGCAGGTTCATGGTCATCGCCACATTCGCCCGTGGTTCGAAGGTGACGAAGCGCCGGAAGCTGTCATCGACCGTGTTGATGTGGTTCATCTTGTCGA
>DATMUQ010000054.1:0-4776 GCA_035563795.1 Terriglobales bacterium
ATCTCGACCGCTTCAAGAACGTCAACGATATCAGCGGCCATGATGTCGGCGATGAATTGCTGCGCCAGGTGGCGCAGCGTCTCACCAATAGCGTGCGAGCCGATGACACCGTTGCCCGCCTCAGCGGCGATGAATTCGCCATCATCCAGGTCGGTGTTGCCCATCCCGACGGCCCCGCCATCCTGGCCGACCGCCTGGTGAAGAACCTGGCCCAACCCTTCGAGATCCACGGCCATCAGGTGACGATCAGCACCAGCCTCGGCATCTCGCTCTATCCCGGCGATGGCGAGGATGACGAGGAATTGCTGCGCGCTGCCGATACCGCGCTCTACCGCGCCAAGGCGGCCGGCCGCGGCACCTACCGCTTCTTCGAGGCGGAGATGGATGTGCGGCTGCAGGAGCGGCGCTGGATGGAGCGGGAGCTGCGCCAGGCCTTGGCCCAGCAGCAGCTCGACCTGCATTACCAGCCGCTGGTCGATTGCAAGAGCGTCACGCTGCTCGGCTTCGAGGCGCTGGCGCGCTGGAAGCATGCCGAGCGGGGCTTCATCTCGCCGGCGGATTTCATCCCGCTGGCGGAAGAATGCGGTCTCATCCTGCCGCTCGGCAGCTGGGTGCTGCGGCGCGCCTGCCGCGATGCCATGACCTGGCCGGGCGACACCATCGTCGCCGTCAATCTGTCGCCGGCCCAGTTCCGCCACAACGATATCGTGCGCGAAGTGCTGAGCGTTCTCGATGAGACCGGCCTGCCGGCGCATCGCCTGGAACTGGAAATCACCGAGGGCGTGCTGATCGATGATACCGAGCGGGTGCTGGAAACCCTGAGCGCCTTGAAGGATGTCGGCGTCCGGCTTTCGCTCGACGATTTCGGTACCGGCTATTCCAGCTTGAGCTATCTGCAGCGCTTCCCCTTCGACAAGATCAAGATCGACCGCAGCTTCGTCGCCGAACTCGGCAATAGCCGTGACTCCATGGCGATCGTCCGCGCCGTGATCGCGCTGGGCCATTCGCTGCACATCATGGTGACGGCGGAAGGCGTCGAAACGCAACAGCAGTTGGCCTTGCTGCGGGCCGAGAATTGCGATCAGGCGCAAGGCTTCCTGATCGGTACCCCGCAGCCGCAAGCCGATGCCGCGGTGCTGCTCGCCAATCCCCAGCTCATGATCGAAAAGCTGCGCGCCGCCGAATAGCCGTTAGCTGGCACCCACCCCGGTTCTGTCCTCCCGTTTCGGTAATGTAGGCTAGCTGTCATTCCATGCCCGGCTGGTATCGGCCGGCATTTGCGCTTTTCATCTCGATTTGCGATAAGCCCCGGGATGTCCCGCCACCCTGGGATGTCGGGCCCGGTCTCTTTGGTCATGTCCCCATGGTTGTTCCATCATGGCGTATTTATCACCGTTGATGGAGCGAAGCTGGGGGCATCGAGTTGAGACAAGGGCCGTATCGGTCATCGGATACGGGATACGGGAGCTGGGCGGCATGCTGAATCGGGATGGGGCGTATCAAGGCGGGGCGCATCAGGGCGGGACGCATGACTGACCGCATGTGCTTCGGCGCGACGGCCTGGCGCGTGAAGACTTGGCGCGCGCGGCTTCCGGCGATCGGCATCCTGGCTCTCGGCCTCTATTTCCTGCCCTCGATCTTCAACCTGACCCAGGGCTTGGCGGCCGAAGGCGCCGGCAAGGGCGGATCGGAGACCACCCTCATTCTGCAGGTCGGCCTGCTGGTGCTGACCGGCCGTCTGCTCGGCGAATTGATGCAGCGCATCGGCCAGCCGACGGTGATCGGCCAGTTGCTGGCCGGGATCGTGCTCGGCCCCTCGGTGCTTGGCCTGCTGTGGCCGGGCGCCGAACAATATCTCTTTCCGCCGAAGCCCGAACAGAAATCCATGATCGACGGGATCGCCCAGATCGGCGTCCTCATGCTGCTGTTGCTGGCCGGCATGGAAACCGACCTCAAGCTGGTGCGCCGCATCGGCCGCGCCGCCTTCAGCGTCTCGATTGCCGGCATCCTGCTGCCGTTCCTCTGCGGTTTCCTGCTGGGTCATTTCATGCCCGAGCAGTTGCTGCCCAATCCCGCCCAGCGCTTGATGGTATCGCTGCTGTTGGGCACCGCTTTGTCGATCTCCTCGGTGAAGATCGTCGCCATGGTGGTGCGGGAAATGAATTTCCTCCGCCGCAATGTCGGACAGATCATCCTCGCCTCGGCAGTGATCGATGACACCATCGGCTGGATCATCATCGCCGTCATCTTCAGCCTCGCCAAGCAGGGATCGCTGGATATTTTCTCGTTGGCGCAGAGCGTCATCGGCACCCTGGCCTTCCTGGTGGTCAGCCTCAGCATCGGCCGGCCGATCGTCTTCCATCTCATCCGCTGGACCAACGACAATTTCGTCAGCGAATTGCCGGTGATCAGCCTGATTCTGGTGATCATGGCCGGGATGGCGATGACCACCGCTGCGCTCGGCGTCAGCACCGTGTTGGGGGCCTTCGTCGCCGGCATCCTGGTCGGTGAATCGCCGATCATGACGCGGCATATCGACCAGCAATTGCGCGGCCTGATCACCGCCTTGTTCGCGCCGGTCTTCTTCGGCCTCGCCGGCCTGCGCGCCGATCTCACCGTGCTCCGGCAGCTGGATCTCCTGATGCTGACCGGTGCCATCGTGGTGATCGCCACCGTGGGCAAGTTCGCCGGCGCTTTCGTCGGCGGCACCTTGGGCGGCCTCCGGCAGCGGGAATCGCTGGCGCTTGCCTGCGGCATGAATGCGCGCGGCTCGACGGAAGTGATCGTCGCGACGCTCGGCCTCTCCATGGGGCTGCTCAACCAGAATCTCTTTACCGTCATCCTGGCGATGGCGGTCATCACCACCATGGCGATGCCGCCGATGCTGCGCTGGGCGCTGGCTCGCCTGCCGATGGATGCGGAGGAGAAGGCGCGTCTCGAGCGGGAGGAGGCGGATGCCCGCGGCTTCCTGCCGCGCGTCGAACGCCTGTTGCTGGCAGTGGATGACAGCCCGGCCGGGCGCTTCGTCTCGCGCCTCACCGGCGTGGTGGCGGGGGCACGCGGCATCCCGACCACGGTATTGCATCTGGAAGATGATATGCCGGCGCGTGACCTGGTGGGCAACGGCAATGGCCGGGCCGGCGAGCGGCCCGCCAGTGCGCGTGACGACACGCCGGAGAAGGAAGTCCGCGAGAGCGCCAAGCAGACCGCCGCCGCGGCGGAACAGAGTGAGCAGATCAAGCCTGACGCGGTCGCCGTCAAATCGACCCGCGCCCGCCAGGCCGATGCCGATCGCGCCGTCGCCAGCGAAGCCGATAAGGGCTATGACCTGCTGCTGATCGGTCTCGACGATATGGTCGATGCGGCGGGCGGCTTCAATGAGGATGCGTCGCGCATCGCCACCGGCTTTGACGGTCCCCTGGCGATCGTCGTCGCCCGCGGCGATCACCGCGAGCGGCCGTCGACCAGCGGCTTCAAGATCCTGCTGCCAGTGACCGGCGGTCCCTTGTCGATGCGGGCGGCCGAACTCGCCGTCGCCATCTCGCGTGCCAATAACGCCCAGCTGACGGCGCTCTATGTGAAGCGGGCGCCGGAAGGCGAGGCCGAGAAAGGCAAGGGCGGACGGCGGCAGAAGAATGCCGCGCGCCGCAATCGCGCCAGCCGTAGCCTGGAAGTCGATCTCGGCACCTCCCAGGAAGAGGCTTTCTTGAAGGATCTCGTCGCTCTGGCCGAGCGCCATAACACCGACATGGCGACGGCGATCCGTGCCGATATCGCGCCGGATGACGCGATCCTGCAGGAAGCGCGGCGCGGCGGCTATAATCTCATCGTCATGGGGGTCAATCGCCGCCCGGGTGACACGCTCTATTTCGGTGCCGGTGCCGCCAAGGTGCTGGAGAAGAGCAAGGCCTCGCTGCTGTTCCTGGCGGCGTCCTAACTTCTACTAACTGCCGAACAAAGCTGCGAGGTCGGCGCGACTCTCGATGCCGATCCCCGGCAGTTCCGGCGGCAGGGCGCAGCCATCGCTGAGCTGCTGGCCATCGGCGAGGCCGCCGAAAGGCTGGAAGGCAAAGGGGTTGATCTCGCTGCCGCCGAGATCCAAGGCGGCGGCGACATGCAGCGAGAAGAGATGGCCGCCATGGGGCCAGAAGGCGCGCCGCTTCCAGCCGGCTTCATCGCCGGCCGCAACGATCTGCAGGTAATGCGTCAATCCATAGCAATGCGCCGGATCGAAGAGCAGGATGTCGCGGTCCGGCCGCAAGCCGCCATGGTGCAACAACAGCTGTGTCTCGGCACGGGAGAACAGCGCCTCGCCGACCGCGATCGGCATCTTGTGTGCCGCGGTGATCGCCGCCTGGGTCGCGAAGTCATGCGGATCGCAGGGATCCTCGAACCACATCAGGTTATGATCGGCGAGCCGTATCGCCATCTGCTGGGCGGCTTCGGCGCTGTAGCGGTTCATCGCGTCGACGGCGAGGGCGGGGGATGACGGCAGCAGCTTCAGCACCGTCTCGATGCGGCGGAGGTCGCGTTCCATGCCGGTCGGGTCGTCGCCGGCGGCGCCGATCTTGATCTTGACGCGGCGATAGCCCTGATCGAGGACGCCGCGGATTTCCGCCTCAAGCCGGGCCAGATCATCCTGTGGATAGGGATAGCCGCCCGACGCATAGAGCTCGACCGGGGCCATTGCTGTGTCATGCATGCCGAGCTGACGGCGGATGAAGCGTGCGAGCGGCAGGCCGGCGATCTTGGCAGCGGCATCCCAGATCGCCATGT
>DATMUQ010000055.1:0-2125 GCA_035563795.1 Terriglobales bacterium
CCGCCATATCACCGCCGATTCCAGCCGGCTACGAAACGATTTGGGGTGGCGGCCTCGGGTCGATTTCAATCTCGGCATGGCGGAATTCGCGGCTGCTGCAGCGATCGCGCCGGCCGGGCGTCGGGCAATGGGATGACGAACCGCTTCGGCCTCATTGTATTGATCCTGGCGAGCGTCTCGACCAATGCTCTGGCGCAACTCCTGTTGCGCTGGGCGGCAAGGCAGGGCCTGGCGCCAGCGGGCGGCTGGACGGTTGTCGTATTCGTCGAGCTGCTGTTCAGGCCGGGCATCATCGGCGGTCTCGCCTGTTATGCGCTCAGCGTCGTCATCTGGGTGACCGTGTTGAGCCGCGCCGAGGTTTCCTTTGCCTATCCCTTCCTCGGCGTCGGTTTCGTTCTCGTCACCTTTGCCTCGGCCCTCCTGCTGGGTGAGACCGTCAGCATCCAGCGCATCGCAGGCACGGCCCTGATCGCCCTCGGCGTTGCGGTTCTCGCCCGCAGCTGATAGAGAGCGACATTACTTCTGTGCCTGCGGTATTGTGACGTCACTGCCATCGGCAGCGACATAGATGCGCCACTTCCCATCGACAGCCTCAGCCAGCCGGAGCAGCTTGCTGGTGGCGAAGGGATCACGGTTCCAGGCGCCATCCTGCGGTGTGATCACGGCCGCCCGGCAACCATAGTCATGATACAGGCGATCGACATCGCCGGGTGCGGCAGCACCATCGAAGACCCGCAAAAACAGCGCCGATATCTGCAATCTTTGTTGTGCCGGCAAGGCAGCGAAGGCGATCGCCAATTCATTCCCGGCGAAACAGGAGCGGCGGTCAGCGAGCAGCGCCCAGGATATATTGATCGGCCAGGGTGTGACTTCTTGCAGATAGGCGGGATCGTTGGCGATCCGGTCCTGCGGCGTCGTGTATCTGCGCACCGCCGCCCAGAGTGCCGGTGACTGGGCGAAGGCCCCGGCGGCGGGTGTCGCATGGCCGAGGAGATTGTCGGCGATGTTATGGATGGTGTCGGGGACTGCCGCGACCAAGGCGACGAGCAGCGCAATTGCCGGAGCGGCCAGGCGCCTGCTCCTCAGCACGGTGAGCCATTGCGAGACGATGATCGCGGCCGTGACGGTGAGGATGAACAACCCGGGCAGGACGGCACGCCAACCGAGATCGTTGTTATCCCCCACGGTGCTCAGCAGCAACCAGCTGCAGCAGAGTGAGCCGAGGCAAAGGGCGGCCAATGCCTGGATCGTCAGAGACTGATGCCTGTTGCTGTTGCTCTCGCGGAGGATGCGGCACAGCCCGATCAGGCCCGGAATGAAAACCAGGGGGAATTCGATTGGCAGCAGCAGGAGCCAGAAAGCCGGTATGTCGAGAAGCCGCCGCAGACTGGGTGGAAACAGGATGCCGAGGACGGGTGCGGGATGAAGCGTGATCGGCAGGCCGCCGCCGCGTGAACCCTGTTCCTGCAACTGGCTGGACAATAGCGGGAAGGACAGCAGAATTGCCCCGATCACAGCGGCGAGACACGCGCTGAGCAACAACCGGCGTTCCCTTGCGCTGATTCGGATCAGCAACAAGGGACCGATCAAGACGCCACATAGAGCCAGGGTGATGCCGCCGACCCAGATCGAGCTTTGAAAGCCGGCAGCCAGCAGTAGCGCCAGGATCACGGTTCCGAAGAGGGACGGGCGCTGCGCCAGTTCCACCAGCAGCAAGACTGTGACGATGACCGCCGCTGCGGCGGCGACATGATGCGGGCTCCAACTCGTCTGGAACAGCCAACCGGCGAGGCCGCTGCCGTGTTTCAGTACGGCATGCAGCGGCGCCTCGCCGAAGAGGTCAACCAGGACCGGTCGCAGCGCGCCCATCGTGCTGAGAATGGGCACCAGCAATGCCGGCATGATACGCCCCGACAGGCGCAGGGCGAGCCCGCACATAGTCATCAGCGAGGCGAAGGCCGAGAACCAGGTCAGGCCGATATCGGCTTCCCAGCCGCTGGCACCGGTCAGCCGCGCGAGTTCGGCCGCACTGAAGTGCCAGAGATAATAATAGGAAATGCGGCCATCGCCGCCATCGGCTGCGAAGAAGGGATTGGCGGGCGGGACACCGCTGCGCAGCATCTCA
>DATMUQ010000056.1:0-2977 GCA_035563795.1 Terriglobales bacterium
ATCCCATTGAACCGACATCCCCGCCGGCCCGCCCCTTGAGATGTTGCGGCGGCCTCGCTATCAAGGACCATGGGCCAAAACCTGTCATCGGAGCCGGATACCGCACCGGCAGCGACACCTCCCGCGGACGGTCCGCGGGGAGACATTGCGGACTCGGATGCTGCGGGCGCAGCGATGCATACTGCGATGGCGGCGACGGAACCGCCCGCCCCTGACCGCCAGGATATCCCTGCCTCCACACCCAAATCCGCCGGCGGCCGCAAGCGCAAGCCTGGTCTCGGCCGGCGGCTGTTGCGCATTTTCCTGATCTGCTTTGCCGCCACCTTCGTCGTCACCCTGCTCTATCGCCTGGTGCCGCCGCCGATCACCCCGCTGATGGTGATCCGGCTGGTGGAGGGTGAAGGCCTCACCAAGGATTGGCGCAGCTATAGCGATATCTCGCCCAATCTCGCGCGCGCGGTCATCACCTCGGAAGACAGCCTGTTCTGCACCCATAATGGCTTCGACTGGGGGGCGCTGGACAAAGCCTGGGAACGCAACCAGCGAAGCCGGCGCATCCTCGGCGGCAGTACGATCAGTAATCAAACTGCCAAAAATGTCTTCCTCTGGCCGGACCGGACCTATATCCGCAAGGCGATCGAGTTCTATTTTACCGTGCTGATCGAGACCCTCTGGGGCAAGAAACGGATCCTCGAGGTCTATCTCAATGTCGTCGAATGGGGACACGGTGTTTATGGCGCCGAGGCGGCCTCCCGCCTCTATTTCAAGAAATCGGCCCGCGACCTGACCCGGCATGAGGCAGCCCTGCTTGCCGCCATCCTGCCCAATCCGCGGCGCTGGTCAGCCAGCAAGCCCAGCGCCTATATCCGCGGCCGTGCCGGGACCATCGAGGCGCGCATGCCCGCAACCACCGATCCCACCGGCGATCCGTGCAAGTCCTAAGAACGATGATCTTGAGCTGAAGGGTACGGATCCCGCATTGCTGGCGGCGTGGGATCAGTCCTTCTTCATCAGGCGCTGCAGGTTTTCAGCCAGCTGGCGCTGCCCGGCATCGGTCTTGAGGCGCTGCTGGACCTGCTGCTTTGCCGCCTGGACCTGAAAGGCCTGGGCCAGGCGCTCCTGGCGGTCGGCAGTCATGACTTTCTGCGCCAAAGCCTGGCGCTGGGCCAGGAGATCCTGCTGGCTCGGCACGGTTGCCGGCTTCTTCGCCGTTTTGGCATTGGCGGCATCACCACCGAACAGTTTGCTGAAGAAACCCATGAAAAACTCCGGCCGCTGCCCAGGCATGACAACTACCAGCTTAGCCAAGGACGATTAAGGCTTTCTCAAGAACCAGCCGGCCGGGTCGCATCCCGGTCACCGGGGCCGGAAACGCCCGGATAGAACCCCGCATATGTCGGTTACATTAATAAAGGTGCCGGAAGTCACACCTATATAAACAAATTCGAAACAATTCCTTGCAACCATCGGCGTTTTAGGACAGCGATCCGCTTTATTAAACGGTCCGATGACAACAACAGGTCAACCGCAACCGCCGACCCTGATCGATCGTGAGGCGCGTGCTGGCCATGGTTCCGCAGCGTGGCAGGCCGCGCAGCGACCAGGGCAAGTCGCGCCGCGGCCGGTTGCCGCCATTCCGGTCAAGATCGCCCTGCCGATCATCCTGCTCACCTTGTTGCTGGCCGGTGGCGCCATCTGGCTGATCAACCGATCGGCTGAGGACACTGCCCGTCTCCGCCTCACCCAGCTGGCGGTTGCCGTCGCCGAACAGACCGACCGCGACCTGGTGCAGATCAATGACATGCTGGATAGCGGTGCGCGCTTCATCGCCGGCACGACCGACATCAATCGCGGCGACAGCAATCGGCTGCAGGAGCAGATCCGGCCGCGGATGATGGGCGCCCCGCTGCTGCGCGGCCTGGTCTTCTCGGATGCCACCGGCACCCGGCGGGTGATCACCCGCGATTTCAACAACCCGCTTTACGGCTTCGACTCCAAGACAGTGCTGGCCGATTATCTGGCGCATCCCAGCACCGACCTTTTCGTCAGCGCCCCGTTCGCCTTCACCACCAGCGGCGTCGGCATTCCGATCTCGCGCGCCGTCATCGATGGCAATGGCGAGTTGAAGGGCCTGATCACTGTCCTGCTCGATGCCGATGTCCTGACCGAATTCTATCGCTCGATCGATCCCTCGGCAGCCGACAATATCTTGCTGCTCCGCGCTGACGGCCTGCCTTTGGTCGGCAAAGCGGAGATGAGCGCTGCCTTGGCCGGCGCGATAAGACAGCAATTGCCCGAGGCGCTCAGCCATGACAGTCGCGATAACGGCCCCGGCAAGGACGCAGCACCCGTCGACTTGCAAGCAGAAGGTCGGACCATCGACTTTGCCGCCGCCAAACAGGTTGCCGGCACGCCGATCATTGCCATCGCCATGACCGATCGCGGATTCGTCCGCCAAAGCTGGCTGCTGCAGGGCACCATCGTCGTCTCCGTCATCCTGATCGCCGGCCTCGCCTTGCTGATGATGGCGTTGTTCCTGCGCCGCCGCATCATCGCCAATGAACGCATGTTGCAATCGCAGGCGGATTTCGTGAACCTGATCGTCGATACCGCCGAGGCCATGATCTTCGTGCGCAATCGCCAGGGCAGGGTCATCCGCGTCAACGAGACTGCGGAGAAGAAACTCGGCTACACCACCGATGAGCTCGCGGATTACGATACCTGGGTGAGCCTCATTCCGGCGGAAGAGCTGGACGGCGCCATCGCCGCCTTCATGCAGAATGCGCCGGATGCCTATCCCAACAGCCATGAGAACCACCTGATCGCCCGCAGCGGCGAAAGGCGCCTGTTCCGCTGGTCCAATGTCGCGGTGCTCGACAAGCTGGGCCGCGTCTCGCTGGTGATCGGTGTCGGCGAGGACATCACCCTGGCGGCGCAGGCCAGGCGACTGCGCGAGCGCAACCAGATCGCCATGAAC
>DATMUQ010000057.1:0-18566 GCA_035563795.1 Terriglobales bacterium
CGGTCTTGTCGAAGGCGACGGTGTCGATGTGTTGCGCCGTTTCCAAAGCGATGGCGTCGCGGATCAGGATGCCGGCTCGTGCGCCCGTCCCCGTGCCGACCATGATGGCGGTCGGTGTCGCCAGGCCCAAGGCGCAGGGACAGGCGATGACCAGCACGGCGACGGCATTGAGGATGGCGCTCTCGGTGGCGGCGCCGCTCACCAGCCAACCGATCAGGGTGACAAGGGCGATCACCAGCACCGCCGGCACGAAACGGGCGCTCACCCGGTCGACCAGTTTCTGGATCGGCGCCTTGGCACCTTGCGCCTCGGCGATCATGCGCTGGATGCGATCGAGCATGCTGTCGGCACCAAGGGCGGTGACTTCGACCGCCAGCACGCCATTGCCGTTGAGCGCACCACCGATCACCGCGTCACCCGGCTCGACATCCACGGGCAGGCTCTCGCCGGTCAGCAGCGACTGGTCGATGGCGCTCCTCCCCTCGATCACCTTGCCATCGGCCGGCAGCCGGTCGCCGGGACGGATGAGGGCGATATCGCCGATCCGCAGCTCCGCGACCGGGATGGTCAGTTCCTGGCTGCCGCGGCGTACACGCGCCTCAGCCGGCCGCAACGCCTTCAATGCATCGAGCGCCGAGAGGGCGCGTCGCTTGGCGCGTCGCTCGAGAGTCTTGCCGAGCCGCACCAGGACCAAGATGACGGCGGCGGATTCGAAATAGAGATGCTGGTGCGCCGCATGCTCTCCGGCACGCCAAGCGAGATAGAGGCTGAGGCCATAGGCCGCCGTGGTGCCGAGCGCCACGAGGCTATCCATATTGGCGCTGAAGCCGCGCAAGGCCCGCCAGGCACTGCGATAGAATTCGCTGCCGAGGCCGATCTGCAGCAAGGTGGCAAGCGTCACCTGCAGCCACAGCGGCACGATGAGGCCGGCGCCAATGTTCTCCGGCAGCCAGCCGGTCACCATCGGCAGCAGCAGCGGCAGCGCGAGGACAGCCCCCACCGCCAGCACGGTGAGATCACGATCGAGGACGATCTGGTCCTTGTTGCCGGCGACAGTGCGCGCGGTGCCGGGCGCAATCGGTGCCGCCACCGGTACCGGCGCCTTGATGCCATAACCAGCGCGCTTGACCGCGGCCTCGATCGCTTCCGGTGCCGCCGTACCGCTGACATAGGCGGTCTCGGTGGCGAAATTGACATTGGCGGCGGTGACGCCCGGCACCCGCCTGACCACGTTCTCGATGCGGGTGGCGCAGGCGGCGCAGGTCATGCCCTCGATATCGAGGGCCAGGCTTGGCGACGTCGCCGGCGTTTCTGGTGTCGGTTTGCTTTGCAATTGGGTCATGGTGCCTCCATGACAGTGTAGATGGGGCTTCCAATCATGGGAAGGTCAAGACTGTCGCACCCCCGCCTCAATCGAGGGCGGTTACTGGCAGGTAACCAACTGATTTCAAACGCCCTTCTTTTCCAACAGCGGCAATCGCCCTAACTCTCTCAGCCGACACATTCCAACCGTAGGAGAGAGTTATGAAGATCGCTGTGATCGGCGCCACCGGCTTTATCGGCAGCCGCATCCTCGACGAAGCGCTGAGTCGCGGCCATCAGGTCACGGCCATTGTCCGCAATCCGGAAAAGGTGCCGGTGCGGCCCGGTGTCACGGCAGAGCGCGGCGATGTCTTCGACGAAGCCGGCCTCGCCAGGCTGATTGCCGGCCATGACGCCGTCATCAGCGCCGTCCACTTCTTGCAGAGCGATGCGGCGAAACTGCTCGCCGCGGTCCGGCAATCCGGTGTGAAGCGCTATCTGGTGGTGGGTGGCGCCGGCAGTCTGAAGATCGGCTCCGGCCAGGACCTCGTCGACAGCCCGCATTTCCCGCCGCAATACAAGGACGAGGCCAGCAAGGGCCGGGATTTCCTCAATCTGTTGCGCGGCGAGACCAGCCTCGACTGGACCTTCCTGTCGCCGGCCGCTTTGATCCAGCCGGGCACCCGGACGGGCAAGTTCCGCCTCGGCAAGGATGATCTGGTGACCGATGCCGCCGGCGAGAGCAAGATTTCCGCCGAGGATTACGCCGTCGCTTTGCTGGATGAGGTGGAGAAACCCCGGCATATCCGCCAGCGCTTTACCCTTGCTTACTGATCTTGCCAGCTAGGCTGTGACCGAAGGGCTCTTGACCTTCCCATCATGGCAAACCCGATATAGATGTTATGGAACAGGCTATGGAAGGTTTGCCATGATGAAGTTATCGGTTTCCGGCATCACCTGCGGCGGCTGCGCCATGGCGATCGAACGCGCCATCGGCGCCACCTTGCCCGGCACCAAAGTCGAGGTCGATGTCATGAAGGGCACCGTCGCCGTCGATACCCAGGCGAGCCATCGTGACCAGGTGACGACGGCGATCGAGGATGCCGGTTTCATCGTCACCGGCGAAGCCGCCTGAGCCGGCCGAAGACTCCAGTCAACGATCGTCGGCCGATGGATCATCCCAGCGCAGTGCGCCAGGTAAAGAGCGCTCCCGTCAAAGGTGACGGCCAGACCCTGCTGCTCGCCTGTGGGGCGCTGGCGCGTGAGGTGTTGGCCTTGAAGCAGCTCAATCGCTGGGATTGCTTCACGGTGGATTGCCTGCCGGCCGACCTGCATTTCCGGCCGGATCTTATCGCCCCGGCGGTGCAGGCGAAGATCCGCAAGGCGCGCGATCACTATCAGCGCATCTTCGTCCTCTATGCCGATTGCGGCACCGGCGGCGAATTGGACCGGGTCCTCGCGGAAGAGGGTGTCGAGCGCATCGCCGGGCCGCATTGCTATTCTTTCTTCGACGGCAACGAGGCCTTCGAAAAACTGCATGCGGAAAATATTGGCACCTTCTACCTGACCGATTTCAGCGTTCGGCATTTTGAGACCTTCATCTGGAAGGGCCTTTGGCTCGACCGGCATCCGGAATTGCTGGAAAGCTATTTCGGCAATTACGAGCGGGTCGTCTATCAGATCCAGGCGGAGATTCCCGGCTTCCGCGAAAAGGCCCGCAGCATCGCTGCCCGGCTTGGCCTCGCTTATGAAGAGCGCAGGACCGGCTATGGCGATCTCGCAAGCTTCATGCAACAGGCGGCGGATGTCACGTCGCCTCGCTGAGGTATCGGCGATGCTATCTCTGTGACAGATCGGCGCAGCCGGTCTATCCTCCGCATTAGCCTTGACCTTCCCCCCATGGGAAACCGCATATCCATTCCGTGACCAATCATGTGGAGGATGCCGTGTCTGCCTGGGTGAAGTCCGCTGTGACCCGTCGCCGATTTCTCACCGCTTCGGCCGGGATCGGCATCGGCGCTGCATTATCTCCGACCTTCCTTGCCTCCCCGGCTACTGCCGCAGCGCCGGCGCAGACCCTCGACGTGACAACGCGGATTCTCGAGGTGAACGGCAAGGCGGCCAAGGTTTTCGCCCTGACCAGCGACGGTAAGGCGCGGCTCGATTTTATGAGCGGTGATCGCTTCCGCGTGAAACTGCAGAACCGCCTCGACCAACCGACCCTCATTCATTGGCACGGCCTGACGCCGCCCAATGCCGCCGATGGCGTGCCTGATTTGACGCAGCCAGCGCTCGCTGCCGGCGGCAGCTACGACTACGATTTCCTGCTGGCGCGGCCCGGCACCAATTTCATGCATTCCCATGTCGGTTTGCAGGAACAGTTGCTGCTAGCCTCGCCTCTGATCATCCGTGATCCGGCCGAAGCGCATCTCGACGAGCAGGAAGTCGTCATCCAGCTGCATGACTTCACCTTCCGCGATCCGCAGCAGATCCTCGCCGATTTGCGCAAGGGCATGGCGCATCAGATGGGCGGCCATGACATGGCCAGCCACGGAACGACAGCCGATGCCATGGGCAAGGCGCAGATGCAGAACATGCCGATGCAGCAGATGCAGGGCATGGACATGCAGGGAATGAACATGTCCGGCGACGAGATGAGCCAGATGCCCAACATGTCCCCTGGCATGTCGCACGGCGATCCCTCGGCGACATCCGATGCGATGAGCCAGGCGATGATGCAGCAGATGGCGGGGGACGGCGCCATGACCGGTGCCGATCTCAATGACGTCGCCTACGACGCCTTCCTGGCCAATGACCGCAGCTACCAGGACCCCGAGGTGATTGCGGTCGAGCGCGGCGGCAAGGTCAGGCTGCGGATCATTAACGCTGCCGCTTCCAGCAATTTCATGATCGATCTCGGCGCGCTTTCCGCCGAGCTGATCGCCGTCGACGGCATGCCGGTACAGCCGGTGACCGATCGGCAATTCGCCCTCGCCGTCAGCCAGCGCATCGATCTCCGGCTGCAACTGCCGGCTGAGAGCACGGCCGTTCCGGTCGTCGCTCAATTGGAAGGCGATCGCCGGCGCAGCGTCGTCGTTCTCGCTCCCAAGGGTGCGACTATCGCCAAGCTCGATTTCCTCTCGGCGAAGCCGACCGGCCGCTTCGACCAGCTCACCGGCCATCTCGTCGCCGCGCGTGATCCCCTGCCGGTCCGGCAGGCCGACCGGCGCCTCAGCCTCGATCTTACCGGCAACATGATGACCTACCGCTGGGGTCTTGCCAGCGACGGCAAGGAAGCCCCCTTGCAAGTCAGACAAGGCGAGCGGGTGGAAATCGAAATGGTGAACCGCAGCGGCATGTCGCATCCGATGCATCTCCATGGCCACCATTTCCAGCTGGTCGCAGTCAATGGCACCGCCGTCAACGGTCCTGTCCGCGACACCCATCTGGTGCCGGCCGGCGGCCGTTGCACCATCGCTTTTGACGCCGACAACCCTGGCCGCTGGGCGTTCCACTGCCACAATCTCTATCACATGGTGTCCGGCATGATGACGGAACTGGCCTATATCTAGACGGCATCACCGGTGGACGCGGCCGATCGCCGCTCACACAATCGTCGGTTGACGTTGCCGGCCCCTCCGGGTCTATCCTGGCGTACCAACCCAGGGGGAGAATACCGATGGGCATTATCGCTTGGATCATCTTCGGCCTCATTGCCGGTGTCGCCGCCAAATGGATCATGCCGGGCAAGGATCCCGGTGGCTTTATCCTGACCGTCATCATCGGCATCGCCGGTGCATTGATCGGCGGCTGGATCAGCACCTTGTTCGGGCTTGGCGATATCACCGGCTTCGATATCCGCAGCTTCATCATCGCCGTGCTCGGTGCCCTGCTGCTGCTCTTCATCTATCACCGCGTGCGGGGTAGGTAACCGGCCGCCGGGTCGCGCGCCGCAGGGAGTTTTGCGATGAATGCCGACGACCTGCGCGCCCGGCAGGCGCCGCTGAAGCAGCTTTACCGGGACGATCCTGCGGCGGCACAGATTCCGAGCCGGGCCGAAGGTGCGCTGGTGGTGGATGATGTCGCTTGCCAGGTAGGCATCCACAAGGAACGGGTAACCAAGGCCGGGCTGCATCCGGCCGGCGGCGGTTCGGGCGCAGAAGCCTGTTCCGCCGATATGCTGCTGGAAGCGCTGGTCGGCTGTGCCGGCGTTACCTTAAGCGCCGTCGCCACGGCGATGGGGATTGCGATCCGGGGCGGCAAGGTGATCGCTGAAGGTGTCTGGGACGCGCGCGGCACGCTCGGCGTCGATAAGACGGCGCCGGTCGGCCTCACCGATATCAGGCTCATCTTCGAGATCGACAGCGATGCCGAGGCGGAGAAGATCGAGCGGATGATCCAGCTGGTCGAGCGCTATTGCGTCATCGCCCAGACGCTGAGCCATCCGCCCAAGCTCAGCTTCAGCCATCGGAAGATCGGCTGAAACCGAGCCGACTGCTCCGATTGCCGCTTACTTGACGGCGACCGCCATGGCATGGGTCGGGGTAAGCCGGGTGACCGCGGCGGCGCGGAAGCCGGCCTCCTGCATCCAGCCGATGCAATCGGCGCCGGTATAATCGAAGCCGCCCTTGGTTTCGATCAGCATGTTGAGGCTCATCAGCAGGCCGAAGGCGTTCTCGCGCCGCTCGTCATCGATCATCGCGTCATAGACGATCAGGCTGCCGCCGGCCGGCAAAGCGGCATAGGCCTTGGCGAGCAGCATCCGCTTCTCGGCGAGATCCCAGTCATGCAGGATATGGCCCATGACGAGGACATCGGCCGACGGGATCGGCTGGTCGAAGAAACTGCCGCTCTCAAAGCGCAGCCGGTCGCCGAGGCCACGGCTGCGGACGAATTCCTCGAAGACGGGGCCGACCGCCGGCAGGTCGAAACCGATGCCGGCGAGATGCGGGTGCCGGCTGGCGATCTCCACCGTGCAGCCGCCTTGGGCGCAGCCGACATCGACGAAGCTCTTTGCCTTCGACCAATCGAAGGTGCTGGCGATCGCCTGCGCCGTCATCCGGCTGACCCCGGTCATGGCGCCAAGGAAATTGCGCAGGATGGCGGGGTCGGCATAGATCGCGCCGAACACATCTTCCTGCCCGTCGCGCGCTTCGTTCTGCGGCTGGCCGCTCTTGAGGCCATCAGTCAGGCGATTCCAGTAGCCGAACAGCCGCCGGTCCATCATCTCCAGGATGCCGCCGATATAGCTCGGCTTGGCGCGATCGAGGAAGAAGTCGGCCTCGGCGCTGTTGCTGTAACGCTCGCTTTCGCGGGTCAGCAGGTGCAAGGCGACCAAGGCATCGAGAAAGTCGCGGGCGCTGCGGTCATGCAAACCGAGCCGGCGCTGGATCTCGCCCCGTTCCAATGGCCCCTGTGCCAATTCGCTGAAAAGGCCCAGGCTGACGGCGCTCAGCAAGGTCTTCGACGCCCAGAAACCCATGCCGAGCTGCAGAATGGCATCCGGCGCAAGTGATTTAGACATGACGTATTCCCCTCATTCCCGCACAGGAAACTGCCCTGCGCCGCGCGACCTTCGGCGATTCCGCTGGGGTCAACAAGCGCGACCAGGGGGCATTGTGACCCCGGACACGTGACAATTCTGGCAGATGTGACTTGAGAACGGGGCGACTGGCAGGATTATTCTGAGAAAAGCATCGAGAGCCCGGGGAGACGGCGCGCCCCGGCTTTTAAGCTTAATAATTGGCAGGAAGGTCAACGAGAGAGAATTTGGTGGACCCGATCAGAATCGAACTGACGACCTCCTCATTGCGAACGAGGCGCTCTCCCAACTGAGCTACGGGCCCACTCGTCGGTTGACGGGCGCGAATATGGTGGGGGGCCCGCCGGCTGTCAAGCCGGTTCTGCGCCGGATTCGCGTCCTGTAAGGGGTCCTGGTCCGCCCCTGGCTGGGGACCGCCCCGGATATCCTCTGGGGCTGCGCCGTTAAGTTGCAAGACCTTGGCAGAAGACGATTTTTGCCCCATATAGGCGGCGGGACAACTGGAAAAGGGCCTGCCCGAAGATGAACGCCCTCATTGATCTGATCCTGGTCGTGCTTCAGCTCTATCGCTATGTGCTGATCGCCACCATCATTCTGAGCTGGCTGATCAGCTTCAACGTCATCAATACCCGGAACCAGGCCGTCTACCAGATCAACATGATCCTCAACCGGCTGACCGAGCCGTTGCTGCGGCCGATCCGCCGCATCATCCCGCCGATCTCCGGGCTGGATTTCTCGCCGCTGATCCTGCTGCTGGTGATCTTCTTCATCGAGCGCCTGATCATCCGGGATATCGGGCCCTATGTTTATCAGATGAACCTCTGATCTCGAGCTAGTGACCCCGCTCCAGCCGGTCGCCGCCCTGCTCCATCCGGTCACGGAAGGTGTCCGCCTGCGTCTCAAGGTGACGCCCAAGGCCAAACATGCGGCGATCGGCGGCCTGCAGCCGGAAGCCGATGGCGGTATGGCTTTGAAAGTGGCGGTCACCGCTGCGCCCGAGGATGGCAAGGCCAATGCCGCCGTCATCGCCCTTCTGGCCAAGGAATGGGGTGTCGCAAAATCGGCCTTTTCAGTCGTCGCTGGTGCAACCGATCGGCGCAAGCTGGTGGAAATTCGCGGTTCGACAGCCGAACTGACGGCGCGCATCGGCGCCTGGCTGCAACAGCATCCATAGACCTGACCAGATCCGCGGGGAAAGCATGAGCGACAGCACCAAGATCATCGACGGCAAGGCCTTTGCCGAGAATCTCCGCAACAAGATCGCCAAGCAGGTCACCTATCTGCAAGAGAAGCACGGTTTCACGCCCGGTCTCGCCGTGGTGCTGGTGGGCGAGGATCCGGCCAGCAAGGTCTATGTCCGCAACAAGGGCGAGCAGACCAAGGCCTCCGGCATGGCGAGCTTCGAGCACAAGCTGCCCGATACCACGACCCAGGCGGAATTGCTGGCGGTCATCGACAAGCTCAACAAGGACCCGAACGTCAACGGCATCCTCTGCCAGTTGCCGGTGCCGAAGCAGATCGATCCCCAGGCCATCATCAACGCCATCGACCCCAACAAGGATGTCGACGGCTTTCATGTGGTCAATGCCGGCAAGCTGGCGACCGGCGGCGAAGGCCTCATTCCCTGCACGCCCTATGGCTGCCTGTTGCTGCTGAAGGATCGCCTGGGCGATCTCGCGGGCAAGCATGCCGTCGTCATCGGCCGCTCCAATATCGTCGGCAAGCCGATGGCGCAGCTGCTGCTCAATGAGAGCTGCACCGTCACCATCGCGCATTCCAAGACCAAGGACCTGCCGGGCGAAGTGCGTCGCGCCGATATCGTCATCGCCGCCGTCGGCCGGCCGGAAATGGTCAAGGGCGAGTGGATCAAGGAAGGTGCGACCGTCATCGATGTCGGCATCAACCGCATCGAAGTGAACGGCAAGGGCAAGCTGGTCGGCGACGCCGATTATGCCAGCTGCCTGCCGCGCGCCGGCGCCATCACCCCGGTGCCGGGCGGCGTCGGGCCGATGACCATCGCCATGCTGCTGCACAACACCCTGATCGCCGCCTGCCGCCAGCGCGGCGTCAAGCTGCCGGACTGATTGCCACAAGCGAATATCGACTGAAAAGGGCCGGCATCAGCCGGCCCTTTTTGCTTGATCACTCAGTCCAGCGTCTGCCGGAAGCGGAGAACCGCCAGCGTCATGGTGAGCAGCATCGCCGCCAGCAGGGCGCCGGCGTCATAGCTGAGGATATCGAGGTCGGTACCCTTCAAGAGGATGCCACGGACGATGCGGATGAAATGGGTGAGCGGCAATACCTCGCCGATCGCCCGTGCCCAGCCCGGCATGCCGTCGAAGGGGAACATGAAGCCGGAGAGCAGCATGTTCGGCATGAAGACCATGAAGGTCATCTGCATCGCCTGCAGCTGTGACTGCGCCACGGTGGAGATGGTGTAGCCGATCGACAGATTGGCGGCGATGAAGATCGAGGTGAGGCCGGCGAGCAGGCCGAGGCTGCCCACCAGCGGCACGCCGAAGATGCCGATGCCGAGGCCGATGATGATCATCGCCTGGACGAAGCCGATCACCACATAGGGCGCGATCTTGCCGAGCATGATCTCCACCGGCCGGATCGGCATGGCAAGCAGCGATTCCATGGTGCCGCGCTCGCGCTCGCGGGTGACGGAGAGTGCGGTGAACAGCAGCATGGTCATGGAGAGGATGACGCCCAGCAGACCCGGCACGATATTGATCTGCATGACGCCGGCCGGGTTGTAGCGCGACTGGGTGATGATCTGGTAGGCGTCGTCGCCTTTCTCAGTCGGCACGCCGCGCAGATGCTTGAGGGCATTGCCGATGATGCCATTGGCGGCGGAAATGGCGCTGCCGGTCGCCGTGGGATCGGTGGCATCGGCGGCGACCAATACCGAGGGCTTGTCGCCGCGCCTGAGATCGCGCTCGAAATGCGCTGGCACCTCGATGCCGAATTGCACCTTGCCGGCGGCGATCAGGCGATCGAACTCCGTCTCGCTGCGGGCCTGGATGATGAAATCGAAATAGGCGGTGTTCTGGAACGCCATCAGGATGGCGCGGCCGGCATCGCTGTCTTCCTGCAGCAGAATAGCGGCGGGGAGATGGCGCGGATTGGAATTGATCGCATAGCCGAACAGGAAGAGCTGGACCAGCGGCATCATCAGCATCATCGACAGGGTGACGCGATCACGCCGCAGCTGCAGGAATTCCTTGATCAGCATGGCGAGAGCGCGGCGCAGCGAGAAACCTTGCCGCTGCCCCGCCCGCCCATCGCTTGCCCGTCCTCCTGCCGCCGGCAGGCTCATGTCGTGATCGACCGTGGTCATGTCACATAACCCGTCATGAGAAATTGTCCGTGGAGCGCTGCATGAGATCGATGAAGACGTCTTCCAGGTTCGGCTGGTCGAGCTGCCAGCTAAGATCGTCCTGATCGCGATAAGGTGCGATCGCCGCTTCCAGTTCGTTGCGATCGCGTCCCGCCACATGCAGGCTGTTGCCGAAGGGTGCCACCATGTCGATACCCTTGGCCTCGCGCAGCTCAGGCAGCACCCGCATGACGCCCCGGCCGGTGACGGTATAGGTGGTGAGGCCGGAATGGCCGATCACCTCGGCAACGGTGCCGCGCGCCAGCAATTCGCCATAGGCGATATAGGCGATCTCATGGCAGCGCTCGGCCTCGTCCATGTAGTGGGTCGAGACAAGAACGGTGAGGCCGTCCTGGGTGAGATCGTGGATCTCGTTCCAGAAATCGCGCCGCGCCTTGGGATCGACGCCGGCGGTCGGTTCGTCGAGCAGGAGCAATTGCGGATTGGGCAGGATGCAGGCGCCGAGTGCCAAACGCTGCTTCCAGCCGCCTGACAAGGTGCCGGCCAGTTGCTTGCCACGGCCATCGAGGCCGAGCCGGTGCAAAGCGTCGTTGGCTGCTTTGGTCGGGCTGGGCAAGTCATAGATGCGGCCGACGAATTCCAGATTCTCGCGCACCGACAGGTCTTCATAGAGGCTGAATTTCTGCGTCATATAGCCGACATGGCGCTTGATCAAATAACTGTCGCGGCGGATGTCATAGCCGAGGCAGGTGCCTTCGCCGGCATCGGGGGTGAGCAGGCCGCAGAGCATGCGCAAGGTCGTCGTCTTGCCGGAACCGTTGGGGCCGAGGAAGCCGTAGATCTGGCCGCGCTGCACCTGCATGGAGAGATCGCGCACCACCACATGCTCACCGAATTTCTTGGTGAGGCCCTTGACGTCGATGGCGATGTTATTGGCGACGGTAGTCATGGCGTGGCCTAGTTCGTGGCGAGCACGTTGGGGGCCAGGGTCACGGTGACCGGCTGGCCGACGTGCAATTTCTCCGGCTGGTCGGGGTGCGCCTCGATCAGATAGACGAGCTTGGAGCGCTCCTCGAGCGAGAAGATCACCGGCGGGGTGAACTCGCTGCTGCCGGAGATGAAATAGATATGTCCGGTGAGGTCGGCGGCGCAGCCGTCGCAGCTGATGGCGATGCGCCCACCTTGCACGATCTTCGGCAGATCCGGCTCCGGCACATAGAAGCGCAGTTTCAGATTGCCCGGCGGCAATAGCTGCGCAACCGGCTGGCCAGCGGGCACGACCTCACCCGGGCGATAATAGATCTCCTGCACCAGGCCGCTCACCGGCGAGACGATATGGCGGCGGTCGAGCTTGCGCTGCGCCTGGGCGAGTGCCTGCTGGTTCATGCCCACTTCCTGCTGGGCAGCGGCGATGTCGAGATCATGGGCCGGCATATTGCCGACGGTGATCTGGCGCTGCGCCTCCTTCCAGGCGGCGAGATCCTGGTCGCGGGTGGAGATGGCATTGTCGAGACCGGCCTTGCTGGTATGGCCTTCGGTGAACAGAGCCTGCTGACGGGCGAGGTCTTTCTCCGCTTCGGCGTAAGCAGCCTTGGTACGATCGGCGGTCGCCTGCATGACGGCGATCTCTTCCGGCCGCTTGTCGGGCGCCTGCAGGCGCGCCAGCTTAGCCTGGGATTGTTGCAGCGCCGATTGCGCCTGGTCGCGGGCCGCCAGTTCCAAGGTGTCGTCGACCTCAAAGAGCGGCGCGCCCTTCTCGATCTGGCTGCCTTCGGTGGCGGCGAGGCTGGTCAGGCGGCCGGCATCATCCGGGCCGACGAAGACCCAATCGGCTTCGGCATAGCCCTGATAGCCGTCCTTGTTCTTGTTGTCGCAGGCGGCGAGCGCCAGCAGCATCGTGGCGCCAATGAGGCCGCGGCCGAAGGCGCCATAGGTCTTGTGCAAGCGGATCATGTTCCGCTCCTTTCAGGTCTTGCCGATGCCGCCGGCGTTTCCAAGGCGCGCAGCAGCAGCTCCAAATGAGTGTCGATGAAGGCGTCGGCATCGAGCGGCTCGAAGCGATTGAAGACGGTGGTCCAGATCACCGCCGTCAGCATCGAGGGCGGCAGCAATTGCGGGAAGCGGACCAGGGCATCGCTGGCGAGCTCGCCCCGTTCGACGCCGCGCTTTGCGATCATCCGCACCATGCCGACGCCGCGCGAGACGACATTGCGGTAATGGAACTCGGCCAGCCAGGGGAAGCGCGGCGCTTCCGAGATGACGAGGCGCAACAAGTCCTTGCGCCGGGTCGCCAGCAATTCCTGGCGCATGCGCTGGCTCAGCATCTTCAGCAGTTCGCGGGTGGTGCCGGTGAAATTCCCGGCAAGCGCCTCGGCCTCGGTCAGCAGCGGCGCCATGCGCTCCAGGATCAAGGCGCGGAAGAGGTCTTCCTTGTCCTTGAACTGCAGATAGATGGTGCCCTTGGCGACACCGGCAGCAGCGGCGATATCGTCCAGCCGCGCGGCACTATAGCCCTCCGCCAGGAAGACGGTGAGGGCAGCTTCCAGCAAGGCCTCGCGTTTGGCGGCGGGATCACCCCGGCGCCCGCGCCGACCGGTACCTTCCGGCTTTTCCGCGCTTCCTGATCGATCGGCCGGCGGTAGTGGCATGGTCGTTGTCCTATTAATGACTGACTGGTCAGTCATTAAATAAGTACGGTTGATGGTTTTGTCGAGTCGAAAAGCGTGAGCTGCCCCGCTGGCCCGGATTTCGCCACCCGAATCCGGCCTTGCAGCGGAAGGGCCGCCGTTATTGGCTGGTCGTGGCGGTCCCGGAAAGCTGAAGCGGTGCAAGGAGTTGCAGGGGGACGGCCTGCGCCATCGCGGCGTAGCCGGCATCGCTGGGATGTACATGGTCGCCGCAGTCAAAGGCGGCGCGGAGGCTCTCCGGATGCGACGGATCACGCAGGGCCTTGTCGAAATCGATGACGCCATCGATCTCGCTGCTGCTGCGGATCCAGTCATTGACGGCCAGCCGGATCTTCTCCCGGGCGGGCGGCAGGCCCGCCGGCAGTATCGTCCCCATGATGATCCGGATTTGGCGGTGATGCGCCAGGACGGCCAGCTGACGGTAGCCGGCGATGAGGTCGGCGGCACTGACCTGGGTATGCGGCGAATCGCAGTCGAGCCCGGCATTGGCGGGCTGCGCCGCGAAATTGATATCGTTGATGCCGATCAGCACGATTGCCGTTTTGATGTCTGCAGCGCTCGTGATCTCACGGTCGAAGCGCGTCACCAGCTTTTCGCCCCAGCAGGCCGAATCCGAGAGCAGCCGGTTGCCGCTGATCCCAGCATTCAAAACCGCCATCCGCTGGCCCTTTTCAGCGGCGAGCCGGCGCATCAGCCCGTCAGGCCATCGGCGATTGAGATCGGTAGAGGAGCGCAGGCCATCGGTAATCGAATCGCCGATGGCGAGAATCGCTTTGGCATCGTCCGACTGTTTCACCGACAAAGAGGTGACCCAGGCATAGTGAATAAAGTGCGTCCGATAGGCCTCGCCCGAGGCTTCGCCGGCGTGGTTGCCGGCGGCTGAGATGTAGTTGATCTGGCCAGAGACGCGGTGCCAGGCTTCCATGCGCTGATGCGGCCCGACATAAAGGCTGGTGGCATAGGGCTCTCCACCTTCCAGCGCCAACGTCACGGGATCACTGTCAGCTTCGCCGCCGGGCGGCAGATGGAGGATAGAGCTGCCGTTGAACGTGACGGTGACACCCGCATCGCGCGTTTCAGCGGAATCTCCCTTTGCCTTGGCGATCCGCGCTTCCAGAATATCGAGCGGGGCGGTGCCATAGCGATTGCTGATGTGCAGCCGAACTTCCTGCCCGCCGAGACTGGGATAAATGATCTGGCGAACCGTCCTGCCGCTGACCTCCGGCGCCTGGAAGATAGCGGGCAAATCCTTCCCTTGCGGGATGAGCTGCAAGGCGGCGTCCCAGGTTCGTACCCAGTCTTCCTTGGCCTGTGCACGGTGCGGCGCGACAGCGAGCAGAAGACAGGCAGCTAACAGAGAGACGGGACGACGCCACAGCATGGTGTTCTGGCCCTAATTGGCGAGCAATAAGCTGCTTTAACCGAGCCGTGGCGTCGTCGCAAGTCTTTAGCCGTGATCGCGCTTCAGCAGTCGCAGGCGCAGCGCATTGAGCTTGATGAAGCCCGCTGCATCGCGCTGGTCATAGGCACCGGCATCATCCTCGAAGGTCACATGCTTCAGCGAATAGAGGCTCTTCGGCGATTTGCGGCCGACCACGGTGGCATTGCCCTTATAGAGCTTCAACCGCACCGTGCCTTCGACATGCTCCTGGCTCTTATCGATCAGGGCCTGCAGCATCTCGCGCTCGGGGGCGAACCAGAAGCCGTTATAGATGAGCTCGGCGTAGCGCGGCATGATCTCGTCCTTGAGATGGGCCGCGCCGCGATCCAGCGTGATGCTCTCGATGCCGCGATGGGCGGCATAAAGGATGGTGCCACCGGGGGTCTCGTAGACGCCGCGCGACTTCATGCCGACGAAGCGGTTCTCGACCAGATCGAGGCGGCCGATGCCATTGGCCTTGCCGAGCTCATTGAGCTTGGTCAGCAAGGTGGCCGGCGACAGCTTCTCGCCATTGAGGGCGATGGCATCGCCTCGTCTGAACTCGATCTCGATATAGGTCGCCTTGTCGGGGGCGGCTTCCGGCGAGATGGTGCGCTGGAAGACGAATTCCTCCGGCTCCTGCCAGGGATCCTCCAGGGCTTTACCTTCGCTCGAGGAGTGCAGCAGGTTGGCATCGACCGAGAACGGCGCTTCGCCGCGCTTGTCCTTGGCGATGGGAATCTGGTTCTTCTCGGCAAATTCGATGAGCTTGGTGCGGCTGGTGAGGTCCCATTCACGCCAGGGGGCGATCACCTTGATATCCGGGTTGAGCGCATAGCAGCTGAGTTCGAAACGGACCTGGTCATTGCCCTTGCCGGTGGCGCCATGGGCGACCGCATCGGCGCCGGTCTTGCGGGCGATATCGATCAGGTGCTTGGAAATGAGCGGCCGGGCGATCGAGGTGCCGAGCAGATACTGGCCTTCATAGAGGGCATTGGCGCGGAACATCGGGAAAACGAAGTCGCGGACGAATTCCTCGCGCACGTCCTCGATGAAGATCTCCTTGATGCCCAGCATCTCGGCCTTCTTGCGCGCCGGTTCCAGCTCCTCGCCCTGGCCGAGATCGGCGGTGAAGGTCACCACCTCGCATTGATAGGCTTCCTGCAGCCATTTCAGGATGACACTGGTATCGAGACCGCCGGAATAGGCGAGCACGACTTTCTTAATCTCGCGGGCCATGACGCTTCCTCTAAAGCACGAAATCTGGGGAAATCCGGGCGGAAATTAGGGGAAACGCCCGGCCGAGGCAAGGACGGGCTATGGGCCGGCGCCCTGCAAGCGGCGCAAATCAGCCGCCCCGGAAGGTCAGGTTGCCTGCCGCACTTATTCCTGCCCATAGTGGCAGCCAATAACCAAGCAAAAATCGGGCAGGGGACGGCATGAGGATGGCATCAGCGGCAGCGGTCGCCCGGGATACTAAACCGCGGGTCGACAGCGTCGATACCGCCCGTTTCATCGGCATCTTCTTCGTCTATTGGGGCCATATCACCGAGCAGATCATGTATCTGCATAACGACATCGCCGCCGCCCAGTACAAATACATCTATTCCTTTCACATGCCGGTCTTCTTTGTGCTCTCCGGCCTGATCGCCCGCGACTGGGGCGCCCGGATGCGCCCGGCACAGTTCATTGCCTCGCGCCTCGCTTCCCGCTTCGTGCCGCTGCTGGCCTTCAACCTGGCGCTCGGCCTGGTCAGCCTGTGGTCGACGCCGGACTTTCCGCCGATCCCGCTGCAGACCGCCGCGGACTACGGCCATGCCATCGTCATGACCCTGACCCGCCTGCCGGTCTTCGATATTCCGACCTGGTTCCTGCTGTGCCTGATATCGGTCGAGGCGATTCACTATGCGGTCTACCGCTTCCTGCGCGGCTCCGAGGCCCGCCTGCTGCTGGCGGTTCTCGCCTTCTACTTGGCCGGCTATTTCCTCAACCTGCGTTTCGACTTCTTCGCCGCCGGGACCAATTACTGGCTGTGGAACGAGGCGATCACCGCCTATGCCTTCTATCTCGTGGGTGTATTCCTGCAGGGACGGGGCTGGCTGCAGCTTTCGGCACCGCGGATGATGATGTGGCTGGGCGCCGTCATCGCCTTCGCGCTGGTCTATCTCACCTATGACCTCAACCGGGGGCCCTTCCGCTTGATCCCGGCGGTAGTGATCCTGGCCGCCGGCCACGGCCATATTTTCTGGTTCCCGGTGACGGCGCTGATCGGCTCGGCCGGCATTCTGCTGCTGGCGAAGGCGCTGCCCGGTTGGCGCTGGCTGCCCTATATGGGCAAGAACGCGCTGATCCTGATGGGGCTCAACGGCGTCGTCTATCACCAGGTCAATACCAAGCTGGCGCATTGGTTCATCGCCCATGCCGCGCCGGATGCCGCCGCAGTGACCGGCTTCTGTCTCGCCGTCAGTATCGTCAGCCTGGTCATCACCGTGCCACTGGTGATGCTGCTCAACCGCTACCTGCCGCAGCTCGTCGGCAAGCCGACAGAACGAGGGCCGTTGCTGCCGGCATTGTTGGCGGCGAGTATCGTCCGAAACTAGCCGTGGGATACTTCTTTTAGCCAAGATTACATAGCACCCTGGCAGAAGAAATGCGGGTTGAGGTGGAGTTTGGCTATTCTTTGGTACGTGCGGCCATGCCTAAGCCTTTTGCAACATGGGTCGAGAGAAGTTTCATGCAGTTGAGGGAGTATGAGACGACAACGGCACGCGCGGCCCTAGCTCTTGCTGTCGGGGCCGTTGTCGGAACTGCAATGACATTTGCGGGAATGGTATTGATTGCTGCAATTGGCGAATGGTTCACGCAAGAGCCCATTCCCTGGGGTCAGTTTTTTAATCGTTTCTCGCTTATTGTCATCATTCTCATTTTTGGCATCTATGCGATTGGTCTCATCGCTATCGCCGCCCCGATTTGGGCATTTCTTCACCAGCGTGGCAGGAGACAAACACGTCATGCGCTTGCGCTGGGTGCACTTGCGGCTTTCTGCGTGCGTTTCGCCATGGACGCTATTCCAGCGGTAATGTTTGCGCCGATTGGCGGTTATTCCGCCGCTGACAGCGGCGGCGACACGATAATTGACGGCGCAACAACACTCCACGGCTGGATCGAGATATTCCAAGCGGCCGTATTTGCAGCAGCAATTGGGGCAATTGTTGGACTGGTTATTTGGTGCGTCGCCTATCGCGGCGTCCGTCAGTAAGTGTGGCAGGTATTTATCAGCCCCACTGTTTCAGCGCCGGTGCTATCGACACAATTAGTCATCTTGATGTCTTTTCTTGGATCAGGCGCATATGCGCCTCTTCCGTCGCCGGATCGGCGGGGAACAGGCATTCGACCCGCAATTCCTCGGCGGCGATGGTCTGCGGCGTGCCGACTGTCGTGATCATGGAAAAATAATTCAATTGCGTATCGCCTGTGATGAAAGAGAGCGGAATCATCGGCAGATGGCTCTCCGGCATCACGGCGCCCCAGGTCATATCGACGTCGGGATAATGCGATAGCTCGTCCAGCAGGGCCTTTGCCCCGGCATCCATCACCTTGCCGACGGCCTCGCGGCGGACCCGCGCCAGCAGGCTGCGCGCTGTCTCGGGCCAGTTCGCCATGAAGGGCCGCATGCCCGTCGGATCGAAGATCAGATGCAGCAGATTGCGCTTCCCCTGGCGCGCTTCCATGTCGATGAAACAGCCGAAGAAGCGCGGTGCTGCCTCATTGGCGAGCAGTACATTCCAATGGCGATCCATGACGAGAGCCGGAAAGGGCTCGTGCTGTCGCAGCATGCGTCGCAGGGCCGTTTCGATGGCCGCCATGATCGGCCCATCGACCGGCGCATCGGCATAGACCGGTGCATAGCCGGCGGCGGTGAGCAAAAGGTTGCGCTCGCGCAGCGGCACTTCAAGCGCCTGGGCCAGATCCAGCAGCATCTGGCGGCTCGGCGTGCTGCGGCCGCTCTCGATGAAGCTGATATGCTTCTGTGAAACGCCGGCATCGAAGGAGAGATCGAGCTGGCTCTTGCCGCGGAGGTCCCGCCATTGGCGCAACAACCGGCCCGGTGATGATGCCGAAGCATCGATCGAGGAATGCATCGCGATCGCTCCGTTGCATGGAAGGGGGCGGTGGAAACGGGCCCGCTTCCGATCATGCGCTCAGGCTCGCATGCCGCCGAATACCGGATCAAGCGAGGCGATACGCGCGGTTGGCAGTCGATTGCCAACC
>DATMUQ010000058.1:0-5488 GCA_035563795.1 Terriglobales bacterium
CCCGCCGCGGCAGGCCGCAACCCGTCGCTCCGCGCCGGGTCCTCCACTCCGTTCCAGCCCTTCGGGTGCAGCCCACCTAATCGCCGGGCCTCTCTGGTCGCTTCTCGCCGCCCACCCCGCTTTCCGGGAAAGGGGTGGGGGGATTTTGAGCGGATGGAGGAGCGGTCATGGTCAAGAAGGTCAGGCAGCGGAGCGATGGCGAGGAGCGCGGCAATTTATATGCGGAGGTAACCAACCGAATTATTGCGGAGCTGGAGGCCGGGCGGTTTCCCTGGGTGCAGCCTTGGGGCAGCGCCAAAGGGGAACTGGGCCTGCCGAAGAACGCGGCAACGGGTCGCACCTATTCAGGCATCAATATTCTCATTCTCTGGGGGGCCGTCATCGAAGGCGGTTATGCCGGCCAGCACTGGCTGACCTTCCGGCAGGCCTTGGCCCTGGGTGGCTCGGTCCGCAAGGGCGAGCATGGGACCACCGTCTTTTACGCGGATCGTTTCATCCCGAAAGAAGCGGCTGCCCAGGCGGCGGAGACGGGCGAGGAGCCCGAGGTCGTCGCCTTCCTGAAGCGCTTCACGGTCTTCAATGTGGCGCAATGCGAGGGCTTGCCGGAAGAGAGGTTTGCGACGCCACCCTTGCCGGAACGTGAGATTGTTCCGGCGGCGGAAGCCTTGATCTCGGCGACGGGCGCTGATTTCCGGATCGGTGGCGACCGGGCTTTCTATGTCCCATCGGTTGATTTCATCCAGGTGCCGCCGCGACCGGCCTTCTTCGATCAGATCAACTACTACCGCACTTGCTTCCACGAACTCGGCCATTGGACAGGGCATCCCGCGCGGCTTGCTCGCGATCTGTCCGGCGCCAGAGGGTCGCACCCTTGTGCCCGCGAGGAACTGGTCGCTGAGCTTTCCAGTGCCTTCCTCTGTGCGACCCTTGGGATTGTCCCGACGGTCCGGCATGCCGATTACCTGAGGTCCTGGCTCGAAGTCTTGCGCGAAGACAATCGCGCCATCTTCCGGGCCGCCAGTCAGGCCAGCCGGGCTGCCGACTTCATCCTGGAGTGCCGCAAGACGGCGGAGACGCAAGGGGAAGCAGCATGACGCGACAGCTTCTCACCGATGATTTGCGCCAGCGGCTGCTCGTCAATGGTTCGGTCGGCCGTGAGGTCGATCATGTGCCGCTCGTCAAGATATTCGATCCGGCGGGCGCGGCAACCTGGCTCCTGAGCGAATTGCTGCCGGCGGAAGAAGGCGGCGACCCAGGCCTTCTCTTCGGTCTCTGCGATCTCGGCTTTGGGTTTCCTGAGATGGGCTATGTCAGCCTTGCCGAGCTTGAGGCCGTTAAAGGCCGGCTTGGGATCGGTCTTGAGCGCGACCTCTGCTTCCAGGGCCGTTTTCCGCTCTCGGTCTATGCCGAAGCTGCACGCCGCCATGGACGCATCGTCGAGAGCGACGCCGCGCTCATTGATGCCGCCCGGCACCTCAATGTCTCCCGCCATTCACCGCCGCCGGACGAATCCGGTGCCGGCTGATCGCGCCATCCGGCGCATCCGCTCGGGCGACCGGGCGGCCATCCTGACCCCCAAAAAGGAGGAATGTCATGGAACTCGCTCATATCGCTTTCGAGCATCTTTCCGTTTCCGCCACCAACATGCGCCAGGGCAAACGCGCCCCGGATATCGCCGATATTCTGCCCTCGATCCGGGTGCGCGGCGTCCTGGTGCCCTTACTCGTCCGTCCCACCGATGATGCCGATCATTTTGAGATCGTCGCCGGGCGGCGGCGCTATTTTGGCGCAAAGGCTGTCCGGGAGGAGCGGGGCGAGATTGATCCCTTGCCTTGCGCTATCATGGCGCCAGGTGACGATGCCGCAGCTCTGGAGGCCTCGCTCATCGAGAACCTGGCCCGGCTTGATCCCGATCCCATGCGTCAATATGAGACCTTCGTTGGATTGGTGCGCGAGGGGCGGGGATTAGGTGAGATCGCTACCACTTTCGGGCTGACCGAGACACAGGTGATGCAGCGTCTGGCGCTCGGCAATCTTCTGCCGAAGATCAGGGAAGCTTACCGGGCGGAAGGGATCGACCCTGAAACTGTTCGCTATCTGACCCTGGCGACCAAGGCACAGCAGAAGGCATGGCTGGCCCTCTTCGCCGATGAAAAGCAGTATGCGCCTACCGGCGCCGAACTGAAGCGCTGGCTCTTTGGCGGCCGATCGATATCGACCAAGATCGCGCTCTTCCCATTGGCCGATTATCCAGGCGACATCGTCACCGATCTCTTCGGCGACGAGGGATATTTTGTCGATTCGGGCCTCTTCTGGGCGCATCAGGATGCGGCAATTGAGGCAAAACGGCAGGCCTATCGCGATGCCGGCTGGAAGACTGTTGAGGTCATGGTCAGAGGCGAGGCATTCCACAGCTGGGATCATGAAAAGGTTCAGAAGAAGCGGGGCGGCAAGGTTTTTATCGCTGCTTCCCACCATGGCGAGGTCCAATGTTTCGAGGGCTATCTTAGCCGCAAGGAAGCCGCGAAGCAGCGTGGCGGCAAGGAGACGGCAGCCGAACCGTCCCCAGCCAAGGCCCAGCGTGCCGAAGTCACCAGCAATCTGCAGGCCTATATCGATCTTCATCGCCATGCCGCCGTCCGACATATCCTTGCCGATTACGGCGCTATCGCCTCGCGGCTGTTGCTGGCGCATCTCATTGCCGGTTCAGGCCCCTGGCAGCGATCGCTTGAACGCCCGCTCCATCAGGATGACGGAATCAACGCGAGCCTCGCCGCGTCGCCGCGTGACCGGGCCTTCCAGAAGGTCCGCGCGGAAACCGCTATTCTCCTGGGGGAGCCTGAGGAGGCTGGTACCCTCCTCAAGCGGCATGGCGATCCTTACGAGACGGCGGCGGTTTTCCAGCGACTCCTGTCACTGTCCGAGGATGGCGTTCTGCGGGTGACCGGCATGGTGATGGCCGAAGCCTTGCTGCCGGGAACCCCCATGGTCGAGATGCTGGGAACGCTGTTCAAGATCGATATGGCGGCGAGCTGGAAGCCTGATGAGGTCTTTTTCGATCTTGTCCGGGACCGCGAGGTCCTGAATGCCATGCTGGCGGAGATAGCCGGTCCGGCTACCGCCGCCATGCATGTCAGCGACACCGCCAAACGGCAGAAAGAGATCATTCGGAATTATCTCAGCGGCGCCAATGGCCGCCCGAAAGTTGAGAATTGGCTGCCGCGCTGGATGGCGTTTCCCGCCGCGCAGTATACGGAACGGGGCGGTTTACACGCGGTCGAGCACCAGAACCGGCTCACCGAATTGGCATCGCAAGAGGCGGCCGAATCGGATAATAATTTCCTCGCGAAAGCCTGATGCCTAGCAGAATCACGGAACGGGCGGCAGCGACGAGTTGCCGCCTGTTTCGTTTAGTGCAGCCTCGGTTGCGCGGGTGTTTTCGCGTGGCGGAGTTCCAGATGACGGCGAAAGTGTCTTGCGTCTCCTGGCCGGGAGCGCGACCGAGATTGGCATAGAGCTTCCGGGGCCCGAATTCAGGGGCCGCCAGGCTCAGGCTCACATAGTCCTTGCCCGAAGTTTCGCCGGTTCGGACCCAGCCCGCCCCGATCTCGATCCCCTGGGGCAGCACACGGTAATCGGTAGATAAGCCCGTCTCTGAACATTGTGGCTGACTCTGTCAGCGGCATTGCATGTGTTTCTGCTGCCAACACCACCGGCCTGACCGGATGTCATGAGGTCTGTGACAGCTCTTTCCCGCTCTCAACCGGTGCTCATTCCCTGCTTTGGGATGTGACCTATGGGCGGGACCGTTCCTTCTCAAAACCATCGCGGACGAAGTTTTTTCCCCGCGCGAGTACCTCGCGCTCCTCGCGCCGGCTGACGCCCAAAAAACGTCGCCGCTCAAGTCCTCCACGTCGTTCCGGCCCCACAGTCGTGGGGTTCGGAAGGCCGGGTTCGCCCATGAACGGTCTCCCATCGCAGGGGATGGTCCCCGGCGAGAGACAAGGAGAAAGATCATGCCAGCCATCGGATATGTCACCAAGCTCAGCTCCGGCGGTTACAAAGGTCAGCTGAAAACCCTCACCATCCGCGCCGAGATCGACCTCGTCCCCAACGCGATGAAGAGCGGCGACAATCAGCCCGATTACCGGGTGCTGACGCAGGGGATCGAAATCGGCGCCGCGTGGATCCGCACCGGCGAAACCTCGGGCAAGGACTATGTGAGCCTGAGCCTGGCGGCGCCGGAATTCGGCCCCCGGAAGCTCTATGCCAATCTCGGCCGCGCCGCCGGCCAGGATGACGAAGACACCTACGCCGTCATCTGGAACCCCGCCGATTGACTACCTCCGGCGTCGCCTTCCGAGGCGGCGCCGGAACCATTTCAGGCCCGGCTCCCATCGCGACACCGCAGCTCATGATCCCAACGGTGACGGATCCTGCGGCGGGGAATGTCTGGACAATCCGGCGCCGGCGTAATGCCGGTCGGTCCCACCGGCCCGGGCCAAAACATCAGCCGCCGCGTTGCTCTGATCAAGCGATGCGGCGGCAAATTTATGCGGCGTGACAGTCACTCAGCGCTCTTCCGGCGAAAACAGGGAGGGCCAGTTTTCGCCGGTCCCTGGCGCGCCTTCGAAGGATCAACCTTGCTCCGGCACGGCCAAGTGCGCCGTGGCTGCTTAAACCGGAAGCAAGGTGATTTCATGGAAGACGAAGCCCAAAGAGCGGCCATGGCGAAGAAGGGAAGTCCCTTCCTGAGCACGGCACAGGCCGCCTTTTATATCGGCCTCTCGCGCCGCACCCTCGAGAAAATGCGCACCCATGGCGGCGGCCCCAAATATCGGAAACACGGCCGCTATGTCCGCTACCACATCAAGGACCTCGACGACTGGTCGGGCTCCCGGATGCATCAATCGACGGCGGAAGAGCAGGAGAAAGCGCGATGACCCCGTTCCGCCGACATCGTCGCTTCCGCCGCCAACGCCGCCGGCCTGGCTTCGTGCTCGGCGTCTCGGCTACGGCTTTACTTGCGATCGCCGCCTCGCTGACGCCGTCACCGCTCTTGATTTGGAATGTCAGCGCCAGCGCGCCCATTGGGCTCTACGCTCGCGTCGCCGGGCCGCCGGCGCGCGGCGATCTGGTGCTCGCCTGGCTGCCGGCAGGTGCCCGCGAACTCGCGGCCGAGCGCACCTATCTTCCCCGCAATGTGCCGGTTGTGAAGCGTGTTGCCGCACTCGCCGGAGATATCGTTTGTGCGGAAGGGGCCATGGTCTTTCTCAATGGAAAGCCCCTCGCGACCCGGCGTTCGGTCGACAGCAAGGAGCGCCCGTTGCCTTCCTGGGAAGGCTGCCAGGTGCTGCAGCCGGGCGACGTCTTCCTCCTCATGGTTGATGCGCCGGACTCGTTTGATGGGCGGTATTTCGGGGCGGTCGGGCGGCGTCAAATCATTGGCCGATTGGTGCCGTTATGGACAAAGTGACGGTGCTCGCCG
>DATMUQ010000059.1:0-12091 GCA_035563795.1 Terriglobales bacterium
GAATCCTGGCGCACGGCGCTTTCAGCACCACGCCTCAACAGCCGCCGCCTGCGCTTCAACAACTATCCGCTGCTGATCCAATCGGCGATCGCCGGCCAGGGCCTGGCGCTCGGCTGGCGCTACCTGGTCGATGATGCCCTCAATAGCGGGCAGCTGATCCGTCCCTTCCCCGGCAGCTATAAGACCAATCTCGATTTCTACCTGATCGAGCCGGCCAATCGCCGCGAAACGGCGCCGGTCGCGACGTTGAAGTCATGGCTGCTGCGGCACGCCGCCAAGGCCGAAGCGGAAGCCCGGCGCCGGCCATAAAAAGAGGCCGGCAATCATATGCCGGCCTCGCGATAGCTGCTCCCCTTGAGAGGTGCTGTCAGCTCCAGGGGAACGGCGAATTCGAGGTCGGGTGCAGCTTGCCTTCAGCGAACCGCGAGAAGCGGAACGGCTGCAGCAGCTCGTCACCCATGCCGCAGATGTCATCCGCCACCAGCTTGCCGACGCCGATCATCTTATAGCCATGGTTTGAATCGGCGATGAAATAGACGTTCTGCTTGAACCGATCGAAAACCGGGAAGCTGTCGGCGGTGAAGCAGCCGATCCCGCCCGAAGGTTCCTTCTTGTATTTCGGCATCTGTCCCATGAAGCGCTTCTGGCAGAAGGCCAGGGCCGAGACCCACATATGGGCGAAATCATCACCAACGATGAAATCAGGGCTTTCAGGGCCATAGGGGTCGACCTTCACCTGGTCGATCGCCGTCGGTACCTTGAACGGCATGGCGCCGCCCTGGATGCCGCCAAAATGGAAATCCGGCTTGTAGTAGATGCCCCAGAGCTTGTCGGTGATCAACGAACCATCGACATCGGAATAGAGCGGCGCATCGGTATCGACATGGATGACCGGCGGCATATTGCCGTCATTGGTCTTCTGATAGTCAGGATCGACACCCAGCGTGCCTTCCTGCAAGGACCAGAAGACCCACATCGGCACATTCTCATGAACCTTGCCGTCGCGGCCCTTGATCGAAATCGCATCCGGCAGACCCAGCATATGCCAGATCGACCGCACCCAGGGGCCGACGCCGACGATCACCTGTTCGCAGGCGATATTGCCCTTGTCAGTCTCGACGGCGGTCACGGCACCGCCGGCATCCTGCTTCAAGCCGGTGACGCGGACCCCGGTGACGATGCGGACGCCCTCCGCTTCCGCCTTCTTGGCGAGACCATAAATCGCCGCCGTGTTGTTGGCATAACCACCCTTCTTTTCATGCAGCACCGAGGTGATGCCCTTGGCCTGCCAGTCGCTGAGAATGCTCTGCATATAGGTCATGCAGTCCTTCTCGCCTTCGATGAAGGTCGAGGTGTAGCCGATCTCCTTCTGCTGCTGGTAGATCGAGGCAACATCCTCGTGCATCACTTCGGGGCTGATCTGCATATAGCCGACCGGGTGATAGGAGAAAGCCTCCATGTCGCTTTCCCAGACACCGACGCTATGTGCCATCAACCGGCGCATGGCTGGCTGGAAGTAGTTGTTGCGGACGACACCGCAGGCAATGCCGGACGCACCGGCGGCAATCGCCGTCTTGTCGATGACGATGATGTCCTTGCCACTCCCCTTCCCCGATTTCCGCAGGTTTTCCGCCAGGTTCCAGGCGGTGCTCAGGCCGTGAATGCCGGCGCCGATGATGACGAAGCGGATGCTCTCTGGCAAAGCCATCTATTCCTCCGAAGATGCAAAATGCTGTCGGCGACATTCCGCTGATCACAGCCTTCCGTCGATGAAAGCTTCGCCGGAAAATCCCACTTTTTCGACATCATGTCGAAAATCCAAAGATCGGGGCCTGGTCACTCAGAGCCGCCGGTCCTGCCGCGGCAGAGTGCCAAAATAGCGCTGATAGACGGTGCTGAAATAGGAAGCGGAAGAAAAACCGCAGGACAAAGCGATTTCGGTGATCGAGCGGTCGGTCTGG
Source organism: Terriglobales bacterium (assembly GCA_035563795.1). GTDB lineage: Bacteria > Pseudomonadota > Alphaproteobacteria > Dongiales > Dongiaceae > Dongia_B. The sequence goes on from DATMUQ010000059.1 coordinate 1,962, forward strand.
CGCAGCAAGGTCCGTGCTCGTTCCATGCGGAGGCCCTGATTGTAATGGGTGGGCGTGCAGCCGAGATATTTCCGGAACAGCCGCTCGAGCTGGCGCTGCGAGGTCTTCAACTTTTTGGCCAAGGTGACGGGAGACAGAGGCGTTTCGAGATTGGCCTCCATCAGTTTCACCGCCTCGATGACCGCGCTGTTCGAGGTGCCGAGACGATAGCTGAGGTCATTGCGCTGCAGGTGCTGGGCTTGGCGCGTGGCGCCATGGACAAATTGATCGGAAACGGCGCGCGCCAGCGCTTCGTCATGCTGCTGAGTGATGAGATAGAGCATCATATCGAGGACAGCGGTGCCACCGGCGCAAGTCGCCACCTGCCGGTCGATGACGAAGAGTTCGTCGGAGATCAGGAGTTGCGGATAAAGCTCCTGGAACGCCGCCTTGTAGTTCCAATGCACGGTGCAGCGATGCTCGGCCAGCAGCCCCGCCCGGGCCAGAATGAAACTGCCGGTGCTGACGGCGCCGATCCGGCCACCATGGCGCAAGCGCCGGCGCAGGAAACTCTCGATGCTGCTGTCGCGAAATTTTTCCGGATCGAGACCGGCGCAGACGAGGACAAGGTCGAAATCCTGTGCCGCAGCCTCAGCGAGCGACGTGGTTGCCAAGGTGATACCGCTATTGGACGCAATGTCGCCGCCTGTGGCAGACAGCAATTGCCAATCATACAGCTGCTTGCCGGTTACGAGATTGGCGCTGCGCAGCGGTTCGATGATCATCGAGAAAGAGATCATTGCGAATTTCGGTATCAGGATGACGCCGACGCGACGGCAGGGCACACCGGCTGTGGCCACCGCCAGCTGTGCCGAAACCGCATTGACGGGCACATGATCCATCGCTGCAAGCGTGTCCTGCGATACATCGGGCTTCTGGCGTTTCATCGCCGGCTTTCTTTCCGTTCAGCCGAAGATCTGTTTCCCACGGCTGCCATCATGTCTTCAGTATCTACAAATGCAAATCCGCCGAAACCAGGGGCTCGGCGGATTGCAACTTGCTCTACAGATGGGCGCGGATCTCAATCGTCGCGATGCGTCCGTTCCATCCGTTCATGCCGCTCTTGCGCTTCAATCGACAAGGTGGCGATGGGACGCGCTTCCAGTCTCTTGATGCCGATCGGTTCACCGGTCTCTTCGCAAAAACCGTAGGTGCCATCTTCGATACGGATCAGCGCTTCATCGATCTTGGAGATCAGCTTGCGTTCGCGATCGCGGGTACGCAATTCCAGGGCACGGTCCGTCTCAAGTGAGGCGCGGTCGGCGATATCAGGTTCAGAAAGGCTTTCCTCTTGCAGATGCGTCAGCGTTTCTGTGGATTCTTTCAGGAGTTCGGCTTTCCAGCCCAGCAGCTTTTGACGGAAATATTCCTGCTGCATGGGATTCATGAAAGGCTCGGTTTCGCTAGGGCGGTAATCGGGCGAAAGCAGCGGCTTCATACGCTCCTCGAAGCGGTTCTATAACGACTCAAACCCAAATCATTTTCCCGTCTCCGGGAATGGCGCGGAGTATAAGAAAAAGCCAACCTGCCGCAAGCAGCAAAATCGCCGGCCGATTTTGCCATCATCTTGTAAAAATTAGCTTCTTGGCCGGGGATTTAGAGGGACCGCGACAGCTTCGCCAGTTCGACGGCGGCCCGCAATTCGATGTCGTCGAGGATCGCCTGCAACTTGGGATCATCGAACTGCTCACGTCTTACGCGTACAAGCTGCGCCAGCTGCTCCAGCTTGGCCATGGGCACGGTTCCCATCAGCAAGCCGAGGCGAATCTCTTCCAATTCATCGAGAATGGTGTCGGCCCGCTGGGTAGCACGCTTGCGTGCCTGGCGCTCCAACGGCTCTTCCGTTTCCTGGACAGCCAAAAGGCCAGCCAGAGGATTCATTCCCATGGCGGACGTGGTCTTGCCAGCATTGGCGGGACTGTCCGATTCGGCCAGATTTTTGGCAAAATCGCTGCTGCCGGCATTCGCCGAACCGCCAACTTTCCCGCGCGCTGTGGTGGGTCTGATCCCAGTAGGATCGATCTTCATCGGATCGCGACCTGCGAAATAATCATCAGATTTTCAATATGCTATATCCGATACTGATGAACAATCCATCAATCATTTTGTGAGGTGCCTTCAGTACCTGCCGCCTCCCGCAAGATGATATCGGCACATTCTGCCGGGGTTTCCGGTCTTGCCGCGGGAATGATGACGGCCCCTTCCCGATCGCCAGGCATCCGGACCTGCAAATCTAACGAAAAAACATTTACTATTAATATGTTAATTAAATACCCGGCTCTGGCACAGAAATGGCATGGAAATCTGCGAATGACCAAGAACTGGTCGGGTTTTTCGGCGAAGTCCGGGAGAAATTGGATGCGGCTGTCATCGCAGTCATTGAAGAGGTTACGGCGCAGGGTCCTCGTTGAGGGGCGCCGTTTGCTGGCCGGGCTGCTGGCTTCGCTGATGATTCTGCCGGTGCAATTTGCCGCCTCAACAGCGCAAGCAAGCTCCCGCATCAAGGATATCGCCGCCTTCGAAGGCGTCCGGGAAAATCAGCTGGTCGGCTACGGTCTGGTGGTCGGTCTCAACGGCACCGGCGACGATCTCAAGAAAAAGGCCGTGTTCACCCGTGAGAGCTTGATCGGCATGCTCGATCGCCTCGGTGTGAATGCGCGCAGCACCGATCTCGAAACCAAGAATGTGGCCGCCGTCATGGTGACGGCCAATCTGCCGCCTTTCGCCCGCCAGGGTTCCGGCATCGATGTCACCGTCTCCTCGCTGGGCGATGCCACCAGCCTGCAGGGCGGGACCTTGCTGGTTACCCCGATGGTCGGTGCCGATGGCGAGATCTATGCCGTCGCCCAGGGCCAGGTGACGACCGGTGGCTTCTCGGCGCAGGGCCAGGCGGAATCAATCGTCAAGGGCGTGCCGACCAGCGGCCGCATCTCCGAAGGTGGCATCGTTGAACGCGAGGTGCCCTTCGACCTCGCCGCCCTGCATGACATCAAGATCGCCTTGCGCAACCCCGATTTCACCACGGCCCAGCGCATCGCCGATGCGATCAATGGCGCGATGGGTCCCGGCTCCGCCAAGCCGTTGGATTCTGGCACCGTTCAGCTCAATCTCGGGATGCATGTTGGCGACCCTGCCGCGGCGATTACCAGCATCGAGCAATTGCCGGTCGATCCGGATACGCCGGCCCGGGTAGTGATCGACGAGACCACGGGTGTCATCGTCATCGGCGACAATGTGCGGATCAGCAAGGTCGCCATTGCCCAGGGTAACCTCACTATTCGCGTCACCGAGACACCACAGGTATCGCAGCCGAGCCCGTTCTCGAATACCGGCGTCACCACCACTGTCCCGCGCACCAATATCGACGTCAATCAGGACCAGAACCGCAAGCTGGAAGTGCTGAAGCCGGGTGTCACGCTGGAAGAACTGGTTGCCGGCCTGAACAGCCTCGGCATCGGCCCGCGCGACATGATCTCCATCCTGCAATCGATCAAAGTCGCCGGCGCTCTGCAGGCCGACATCGTGGTGCAGTAATGGCAAGCGCACTCGCAACCAGCGGCTACCCGCAGATCTCCGCACAGAACGCCCTCGCCGCCTATCGCAGCGGCCGGCAGTTGGCGACCAACCAGAATGGCGATGCGGATCTGGCGAAGCTCGATCCCAAGGTGGTCGCCTCGGCCCGCGCCGCCGCGCAGGATTTCGAAGCCTTCTTCATCACCCATTCCTTCTCGGAAATGGCCAGCGACATCCAGCCGGATGCCGAGTTCGGTGGCGGCGAAGGCGAAGGCATCTTCCAATCGATGCTCTACAACGAATACGGCAAGATGGCTGCCAAGACCCAGGGTCTCGGCATGGCCGATCAGATCACCCGCGAATTGCTGCATTTGCAGGAGGCACCAGCGCATGAGTAAGAATTCGCGGATGACCGAACTCCTGGCCATCACCTCGCGGCTGATCGCCTGTATGGAACTTGAGGTCGAGCTGCTGCGCAGCGTGCGGCCGCAGGAATTGCGGCAATTACAGTCGGACAAGCTGGCTCTCGCGGATGCCTACCGCGCCTTCACCTTGGCGTTGCGCGAGCCGCCGGCTGAAGGCGAAACGGTCGATCCGTCGCTCTGTGCCGAACTGGTTGAAGCAACCGAGCATTTCCAGGCTGCGGTGCAGAATAATCTGCGTGCCCTGCGGGCCATGCGCGATGTCAATGAGCGCGTCATGCGCGCCATCGTTCATGCGCTTGAAGAACCGCGCGGCCAGGTGACCGGCTATAGCAAGCGCGGCACCTTGACCAAGAGTCGGCGCAACGCCTCGTCCGGCATTGCCAGCCTGCAACAGCGGGCCTGATCCCTGGCATCGTCACGCACAATATGCAGAACATCGGCAAAACCGATAGTGCGCAGGTTCACTGCGCAAAGATCAGATCAGCAGAAAAGCTGAGGCCGGTCAGATGGTGATGTTGACCGGTGGGAAGGCCTGGGTCAGATAGGCCGGCGACGGAATAGAGACTGTCGGTGCCGGTGCCTTGGCACCGCTGCCGCTGGTCGCAGCAACCGTTGCCCCGCTCGCGCCGGTAGCAGAAGTCCCCTTGGCGGCAGGGAGATTTGCCAGCCCCTGGTAATCGCGACCTGAGGTCGATGCCCCCGCGGAACCGCTGGCGGGCGTGATCGAAGCCCGCAATTCGGCCTGCTTCTGCTCCGCGTAGAGTTGCAGGGCACGCTGGGAAGGTATCTGTGAAACGGCCTTGCCGGTCTCCGGGTTCTGGTCGACGAGAACGATGCGCCCGTAATCGGCGCGGTACAGAAACCGGAAGCTGTCGTAGCGAAATTGCGGCTGACCGGGGCTCAGTATGTCAGATCCGCCGGAATCGGCCGCCGACGTTACCTGCTGAACATTTGCTTGTGCCGCAGCGCTATCCAGGCTGCTGTTCGAAGCCTGGTTGATGTCGGACGCGCTTGCCCGTGCCCCATACGAAGCACCGCTAACCGCTCGAATGTCCACATCAAATTCGCTCATCACGCTATCACTTAGCTTACAGCGCAACCGCTTGTAACAAAGGGGACACGGAATTTACCCGGTTTTTTCGCTCATCCGTGAACGAAATAGGCCGTCCCTATGATTCAATCTATATGCATGAAATCGGAAGTCAAGGAATTTCCTTACGCGACCAAGGGCCAATTTCCCCGCCCGGTTTTGCCAGGTCAGCCGTTTATACCGAGAGAAAAAGCACCGCGCGGGACAATTTTGCCTGGCAGGCGGCAGGCAATTCCCGCCGGTTGCCGGCGTGAAAGGGCTATTGATTCCGCCCTACTGGGATCATTTTTCAGCCCAACCCCTCATAATAATCATTTTAAATCAATAAGTTATAAGTTGGCATCGATCTTGCTGAGATAGGTTCGACCGACATTTTGGTTGCCTGCCGTTAAAGGACGGCTGCCGTCGACACGCAAGATTGGGAGAACCCTTATGGCGTCGAATGATATCCAACTGACTTCAGGTATCCGCAGCAACCTGCTGCTCCTGCAACAGACCACTGGCCTGATGGATCGCACCCAGCAGCGCTTGGCGACCGGCAACAAGATCAACTCGGCCCTCGACGGCCCTGTCAGCTTCTTTGCCGCCAAGGGCCTGACCCAGCGCGCTGACGATCTTAACCTGATCAAGGATCAGATGGATCAGTCGGTGAGCACCATCAAGAGCGCCAACACGGCGGTCACCTCGATCCAGACCATGATCGAGCAGCTGCAGGGCATGGTGACCCAGGCCGAAGGCAATCTTGGCAGCGACGCGAATTCCGTGGCGCTCCGCCAGAAGCTTGCGGACGATTACAATACCGTCCTGCGCCAGATCGACAAGCTCGCCCAGGACAGCACGTACCAAGGCAAGAACCTGCTGATCGGCAGCGGCCTCACTTTGGATGCGACCTCATCCTCGAAGAGCGCAGTCAATGCCATCACCGGCATCTCCAGCGCCCAGACCACCAATGTCACCTCGCTTGACGACTATGTCGTGGGTGTGACCGGCACCGGCGCGATCTCTGCCAATGCGACGGACGTTTCGCAGGCTGAGCAAGATCGCGGCATCAGCAATCTCAGCATCACCGGCTTCCAAAGCAAGACCAACGGCAACTTCGATCCGGTATCGATCAAGTATTCCGGCGGTGTCGGCAAGGCCAAGACCTTCACCGTTACGGAAAACGGCGTCACCATCAGCAAGACCTTCACGCTGCAGCAATGGCAGAATGCCAAGGCTACAGGCCAGGTTCTGAATTTCGACGGACAGTTCCCCAGCGGCACGCATATCAATTTCGACGTCAATTTCGACGACATCGACGCCGTGCCCGATACCAACGGCATCGGCACCTCGACGATCGAGAAGCTGGTCGACCTCAATGTCGGCGTCACCGACTTTAATGGCATCGGCCAGCAAATCAACCGCAGCGCCTCGAACCTCAGCGGCCAGCAGAAACTGGCGAACGGCCAGAATGCCTGGGCTTTCGATACCGGCACCGCGCGCCTCAACATCGATGAGCGCAAGATCCTTGGTGCCTCAGGCTACGCGGCGACGACCGGCGCATCCTATGGTCGTGCGGCAAATGCGATTATCGGTACGCCGGCAATCTCGGCCGACCAGATCCAGACGGACGCGACCTATACGCTTACCGCGAATGCGGACCCGGCCAATTTCGATTTCAGCACCGGCAAGTTCACGAGCTATAGCGCGACCTTGGTCGGTCCTGGCGGCAGCAACACGCAGACCGTGAGCACCGGCGGTAACACGACCTTCACCAGTGTCACCGACGGCCTGAGCACAGCCACGCTCAACATCAATCCGTCAGGTCTCAATGGCGTCACGACGGCATCAGCCTCCGACGCCACCCAGGCGAATGCAACCGAAACCATTTTCGGCGGTGCCCTTTCTGCTGGCGCCGTGTCGTTGACCTCGATCAGTGGCATGGCCAATAACCTGGCACATACGCTGACCTATACCGTTACCGCGGGTACCGGCACGAGCGGTGTGATCACTCTGAGTGACGGCTATGGCGGCAAGACGCAGGTAAGCATCTCGCTGACGGGTGGTGCGACGCCGACGAGCTTGAACTTCACGATCGCCGGCGGTGTCAACAATGGCGCCCAGGTCACCTTGACCCTGACCTCGGCCTATTCCATTCCGCCGCAGACCAGCAGCCAGATCACCTATCATGCGATCGGTACCTTCACCGGAGCGGACCAGTCCTTGTTCGATGTTCGCGCCGCGAACACGGCACAATCGGCTACGCTGTCGACCACCCAGGTAACCGATGGCTCCGATGCCAACAACATGATCGTCCAGCTGAACGAGACGAATACCACTGTGGTGACGGTCGTCAGCACCGACGTTCAGACCGATGGCCAGGGCCTGCAGATCGACCAGTCGCAGAACGGCTGGCTTGATCGAGGCGATATCGAGTTTGCCAAACAGCAGCTCCAGGCAGCGACCATCCGGTTGCGAAGCGCGGCTTCGTCGCTCGGTACCAGCGTCGATATCATTACGACCCGCCTGGACTACACCAAGGACTTCACCAACGTGCTCTCGGAAGGCGCCGGCAAGTTGACGCTGGCTGACCAGAACGAGGAAGGCGCCAACATGCTGCAGCTGCAGACCAGGCAGCAGCTCGGTACCATCTCGCTCAGCTTGGCCAACCAGGCACAGCAGGCGATCCTGAAGTTGTTCTAAAGCGCGGCCGCTTCAGCGGCTTCGGCAGAAGAGAGAAAACCCGTCCAACCTGGTGTTGGACGGGTTTTTGTTTGGGCGAAACGATCGATGCCGTTGCCGGTTTCTCCCGGTCTATCGCGGTGCGCAGATCAGCGCTGTTCGGCGTCCAGGCGGTCGGCCTCCTGGCGCAGGCGCAGGGCGTCGTCGTACCGCCAATTGTTCATATAGATGGTTGCCAGTTCGCGCATTGCCGGAACGCTCTTTGGCGTCAATTCCAGGACCTTCAGATAGGCCTGTTCCGCATCATCAAATCGTTGTTGTTCGCTGCGGTTTCGCGCGAGCAGGAACCACATCTTGACATCGTCGCTCCGGAGCTTCAGCAGCTTGACCAGTTCATCGGTGCCATCTGTGACATTGCCCTGCGACAACAAGACATTCGTCAGGATGTATTGCGGCTCGTGATAGGTCGGATCCAAGTCGACGGCTTTACGCGCGGCCGCGATCGAAGCGTCCCAATCGTGATGCCGCGAATACGCCGCAGCCAGGTTGTTCCAATATAAGGCGATCCCCGGCGCCAGCTCGGTCGCCTTCCGCAGCGCCCCGATACCCTCCTCTGCGCGGCCGGTCTGACTTAGCAGCAGCCCATAAAGATGCAATCCTTCGGGATGGCTCGGCGCCACCACCAACAATTCCTTCAACGCTGTCTCGGCTTGATCGAATTGCTGGGCATTCAGAAGAACGACGATCGGCTCGATCATCTGCCCGATCGCCTGATCAACCTGGGCTGCCTTGCCGGAAGGCGACTTTGCCGACACACGCTGCGTCTTTGCCTGCCGACGCCGCTCTGCCCTATTCATCTCGCCCCTCCTGCCGATCGCCGGCGACCAATACGTCAAGTTCCGTCGATATGGCCGCCATGATTGGCAACCACGCGCCATCTGTCGGCTGTCGATAGAGGCGCATCGTCGGATACCATGGGCTGTCCTGCCGCCCCTCGTCGAACCAACGCCAATCCGCCACCTTTGGCAATAGGCACAATGTCGGAACGCCAAGCGCCCCGGCCAAGTGGGCTGGAACCTCGTCAACCGAGATCACCAGATCCATCGCGGCGATTTGCGCAGCAAAACCACGCAGATTGGTCTGCGGATCGATGGCGGGGTCGCGAACGGCTGTCTTGCCGATACTGTCGAAAACGTCGTGAAGCTCCTGATGCGCCGGGCCCGCCTGCAACGCAACGAAGCCGAAGTCCTGCGTATGCAGCACGGGCAGCCATTCGGCGAGGGGGATCGACATCGTACCGCCGCGCCAGCACAAGCCAATCAAGCGCGACGCGCCAAGCGCATTGAGATACTGCTGGCGCATCATGACTGCTTTCGCCTGATCGAACCGCAAATACGGCACGGGCGCGCCAAGCGACGTGATATCCCGGCCATATCGGCCGCCAAGGTCGCCTAAGGATATCTGCGACGTGATATCGAGATCCCTCACCTCCTCCACCTGCAGTGAACCGGCCGGGAAGAGCGACAACCGTGCCTGCGTCTGATCGATCAGGGGGATCAGGCGTGGATCCAATTCACCGACCAGGAAATCACAATCCCGCCGCAAGCGTGTCAACCAACGCGAAAACAGAATCTGGTCCTTCAACCCCGGCTCGGGACGTACGGCGATGCGCTCGGCGGAAAGATCCGGCATTGTCTCCTGTGTGAACGCCAATGCCGGCAGGTCAAGCATCGGTTGCGGGCGGGTCAACCCTGCATCGAAGCGCCGGGCAAATCCCTTCCATCCGTTCTGCAGGTCTTCGCGGCGTAGTGCCAGGCAGCCGAGGGAGAAGGATGCGACCGGGTCGTCAGGATCGAGCGCACGGACACGCTGAAAATTCTGCTCAGACTGATCGAAATCTCCGGCCACCGCCTGCATCCGTGCAAGATGCAAGCGCGCTTCCTTGTTATCCGGTTCCAACCTCAGGAGGCGGGCGCAGTAATTAGCCGCCTCTTCATTCCGCTCCAAACCGGAAGCAACGACGACCGCCAGACCCAGCAGGTCTTTGTTCTGCCCGTCGGTCTGCAGTGACAAGCGCAAGACGTCGAAGGCATCATCCAGGCGTCCGGCGGCATGCAAAGCCTGCGCAAGACTGACGCGATAGTCCATTTGATCCGGCGCGATCATGCAGGCACGTCGCAGCAGGCCGACGGCATCGGCAACATGACCGGTATGTAGCGCCACCTTACCCAGTCCGGCCAAGGCAGCGTGATGGTCGGGTACGAGCGCCAATATCTGCCGGTAGAACAACTCACCGGTATTGGCGTCACCAAATTCGATCGACTGTTTGGCGCAACGGAGACAGAGCTCCAATCGATCGAGAAGAATCTCATCATCCGACAATGACCGCAGGCGGGCCGCCG
>DATMUQ010000060.1:0-4446 GCA_035563795.1 Terriglobales bacterium
CCAGATTGCCGAGTTGCAGCGTGCTTATGGCGGGGTGATCCGGATCGTCGGCCATGCCAGCTCGCGGACCGAGAACATGCCGCTTGATAGGCATCACCAGGCCAATGCCGATATCGCCCAGGCCCGGGCGAAGGCGGTTGCACAGACATTGGTGCGCTATGGCGTGAAGCCGCTCTTCGTGCAGATCGCCGGCGTCAGCGATTCACAGCCGCTTTATCCCGAAATCATGCCGGCAGGCGAAGCCGCCAATCGTCGGGCAGAAATCTACCTCAGCAGTAACTGATCGAAATTATGACCCTTATTTTTGCCGCGCAGCAGATCGGTTTCGATCATGGCTGCTGATCGTCTTGAGCCTTTGCGCATTGGTATTGCCGGCCTCGGCACTGTCGGTGCCGGCGTCGTGCGTCTGTTGACGGAAAATCGCGACATCCTGCAGCTGCATTGCCCGCGCCCGATCGAGGTCGTGGCGGTATCGGCCCGCGACCGCAGCAAGGATCGCGGCATCGATATCTCCAAGATTGACTGGGTCGAGAACAGCCTGGATCTGGCCAAGCATCCCCGCGTCGATGTCGTGGTCGAGCTGATCGGCGGGTCGGACGGTCCGGCCAAGGCGCTGGTCGAGGTGGCAATTGCCAATGGCAAGCATGTCGTCACCGCCAACAAGGCCTTGTTGGCGCATCACGGCACCACGCTCGCTGTTGCCGCCGAGCGCAAGAACCTTGGCCTGGCCTATGAAGCGGCTGTCGCCGGCGGTATTCCCGTCATCAAGGCGATGCGCGAAGGGCTCGCTGCCAACCGGATCGAACAGGTCTATGGCATCCTCAACGGCACCTGCAATTACATCCTGACCCAGATGCGGGAGACCGGCCGGGAATTCGCCGATGTCCTCGCCGAGGCCCAGGCGCTTGGCTATGCCGAGGCCGATCCCAGCTTCGACGTCGACGGGGTCGATGCCGCGCATAAGCTCTCGATACTGACCAGCGTCGCCTTCGGCTGTGCGGTTGATTTCGATGCCGTGCGGATCAGCGGCATCCGCAATGTTTCGGCGATGGACATCGCCTTCGCCGAAGAGCTCGGCTATCGCATCAAGCTGCTGGGCATTGCCCGGCCGAGCGGGCAGGGGATCGAACAGCGGGTCATCGCCTGCATGGTGCCGCAGGCCGCCGTCATCGCCAAGGTCGACGGCGTCTTCAACGCGGTCGTCACCAAGGGCAATTTCGTCGGCCAGAACGTCTCGATCGGTCGCGGTGCCGGTGCCGGGCCGACGGCCTCGGCGGTGGTCAGCGACCTGATCGATATCGCTCGCGATCGCATCCTGCCGGCTTTCTCGGCGCCTGCCGCCAGCCTGAAGCAGATGCCGGCAGCGCCGCGCGGGACCCATGTCGGCGCCTATTATCTGCGGCTGATGGTGGTGGATAAGCCGGGCGTTATCGCTGACATCGCCGCCGCTTTGCGTGACGAACAGGTGTCGATGGAAGCGATGATTCAGCGGGCCCGCCATCCGGGCCAGTCCGTGCCGGTCGTCATCACTACCCATGAAACCACCGAAGCGGCGATTGACCGTGTCGTGAAGCGGCTGGAACAGGTGAAATCGATCCTGGAACCGGCCCATGTCATGCCAATCGAAATGCTGGACTGAACCAAACACCGCGGCGTTGCGTTAATGCAGGCCGGCCCCGCCATATCGGGCACGAAGCCGGTCGAATTTTCAGCTAGGAGTGGGAAAAATGGATCGTAACCTGGCCTTGGAAGCGGTGCGCGTGACGGAAGCCGCCGCGTTGTCGGCCTCGCGCCTGATGGGGCGCGGCGATGAAAAGGCAGCCGATCAGGCGGCAGTTGATGCCATGCGACGGGCGCTGAACGACCTGTCGATCGATGGCACCGTGGTGATTGGCGAGGGCGAACGCGACGAAGCGCCGATGCTCTATATTGGCGAGAAGGTCGGCGCCGGTGGCCCGGCCATCGATATCGCGCTCGATCCCCTGGAAGGGACGACCATCTGCGCCAAGGGTGCCGCCAATGCACTGGCCGTGGTCGCCATGGCCGAGGCCGGCAATTTCCTCAACGCGCCTGACGTCTACATGGACAAGATCGCCGTTGGCCCGGGCCTGCCCCAAGGCGTCATCGATCTCGACGCGTCGCCGGAAGAAAATCTGAAGAATGTCGCCAAGGCGAAGAAGATGGAGATCAGCGACCTGGTCGCCTGCATCCTCGATCGTCCGCGCCATGCCGAACTGATCGCCAAGGTGCGAGCCTCTGGTGCCCGCATCATGCTGATCTCCGACGGTGACGTCAGCGGCATCATCGCCACCGCCACGCCGAATAGCGGCGTCGACATCTATATCGGCAGCGGCGGCGCGCCGGAAGGCGTGCTCTCGGCCGCGGCCTTGCGCTGCATCGGCGGCCAGATGCAGGGCCGCCTGCTGTTCCGCAACGATGATGAGCGGGGCCGCGCGCACCGCCTCGGCATCACCGATCTCAACCGCAAATACAGCATGACCGAGCTCGCCAAGGGCGATGTCATGTTCGCCGCCACCGGCGTCACCGACGGCGCCATGCTGAAGGGTGTGCGTCGTTCGGCCGGCATGGCGACAACCCATTCGCTGGTCATGCGCTCGAAGAGCGGTACCGTGCGCTATGTCGAGGCGCAACATAACTGGAACATCAAGCGCCCGCTGGACGTCTGACGTCGGCAGGTCTGAATCTTACCTGAGAGACTCGATTTCGAGGTTTAACCTGGGCATGGCCTCTCTCGATCTGATCCGGTGATCGCCATGTCAGCTACGCCCTTCCTCGGGATCTCTCGCTCCGCCAGCGGCAAGATGTGGATGCTGCGCACGCCGGTCGAGGCCAATGGCCTGGACCGGCAGGCGCTTGCCATCGCCCAGCGCCTGGAGTTGCCGGAAATCGTCGGCCGTCTGCTGGCCTCGCGCGGCCAGACCATCGATACGGCGGAAGGTTTTCTCAATCCACGCCTGCGCGACCTGATGCCGGATCCCTCCAGCCTGCGCGACATGGACCGTGCCGTGGTACGGATTGTCGGCGCCATCGAGCAGGGCCAGCAGATCGCGATTTTCGGCGATTACGACGTCGATGGCGCGACCTCGGCAGCTCTGCTCATGCGCTTCCTGCGGGCGGTGGGGGCGAAGCCGATACGGCTTTACGTGCCGGACCGGCTCGCCGAAGGCTATGGGCCGAACGGCCCGGCCATGCACAAGCTGAAATCCGAGGGCATCGATCTCGTCATCACCGTCGATTGCGGCATCACCGCTTTCGCGCCGCTGCAGGCGGCGGCAGATCTTGGCCTCGATGTCGTCGTTGTCGATCATCACATGGCGGAACCGGGTCTGCCGGCGGCCATCGCCGTGATCAATCCCAACCGTCTCGATGAACCGCCGGGGCTGGGTCAGCTGGCGGCGGTGGGTGTTGCCTATCTGCTGGTGGTGGCGCTCAATCGCGGCTTGCGGCAAACCGGCTGGTACCGGGCCGACCGCCCGGAACCTGATCTCATGCAATGGCTCGACCTCGTTGCCCTTGGCACGGTCTGCGATGTGGTGCCGCTGACCGGGCTCAACCGCGCTTTGGTTACCCAAGGGCTGAAGGTCATGGGCCAGCGCCGCAATATCGGCATCAGCGCGCTCAGTGACGTCGCCAAGGTGATGGAACGGCCGGGCACCTATCATGCCGGTTTTCTGTTCGGGCCGCGGGTAAATGCCGGCGGCCGCGTGGGCGCCTCCGAACTCGGCGCCCAGCTCTTGAGCGGCGATGACCCTGCCGCCGCTGCAGCCCTGGCGCAGCGCCTCGATCTGCTGAACACTGAAAGGCGGGCGATCGAAGCGGAGGTGCTGGCGGCCGCCATCGACGCGGCTGAACGGCAAGCGGCGGACAATCCGCATCTCATCCTGGTTGCCGATCATGGCTGGCATCCCGGCGTCATCGGCATTGTCGCCGGACGGTTGAAGGATCGCTATCAGCGACCGGTCTGTGTCGTCGCGCTGGACGAGGCGGGGATGGGGAAGGGCTCGGGCCGCTCCGTCGCCGGCCTGCATCTCGGCAATGCCATCATCGCCGCCCGCGAGGCCGGTATCATCACCCGGGGCGGCGGCCATGCCATGGCCGCCGGTTTCGAGGCGCCGGCGGCGAAACTGCCGGAACTCAGCGCCTTCATCGCCAGCCGCTTCACCGACGAACTCGATGGCAGCCCGCTGATGCCGGTTTTGCACGTCGATGGCGCCTTGCAGCCGCGCGCGGCGACGGCGGATTTCGTCACCATGCTGGAACAGATCGGCCCCTTCGGCAGTGGCAATCCCGAACCGCGCTTCGTCTTGCCGGATGCCCGCATCGCTTTTGCCGATCTGGTCGGCACCGGCCATGTCCGCTGTCAGATCCAGGGGGCCGACGGCACCCGGCTGAAGGCGATCGCTTTCCGGGTGGCCGAGGAGCCGC
>DATMUQ010000061.1:0-5585 GCA_035563795.1 Terriglobales bacterium
ATGGCTGTGCCAGACCAGCTCCAGGACCCGGCGGCGGATGGCGGTCAACCGGACACCCCGGGCGTCACACAAAGCCTCGGCACGGCGCAAGGCATCCTCGATGCAATGCTCATGGTCATGTGGGGCAAGGGCTGTGGCCAAACTCATCTCGCGAGACCCATGGGGAAGATGTCCTTTCATCCGCATTATATCGGTACGCGGACGGGCCTCCAATTGTTAGTTTTTTCAACAGGTGTGTGAAATAACAATCCGCTGTGTAGAATAGCGTTGACGCTCCCAGCCCCCATCACATATTAAACTACACAGAGAGGCCTGTAGTTGAGCAGGTCTAATAACTCAATTTTAGTGTGAATTTAATGCAGGCATTCCCGCTGTTCATCAAGCTCAAGGATCGACCGGTTCTGCTGGTGGGTGGGAACGATGCGGCTGCGGCCAAGCTGCGGCTGTTGTTGTCTGCGGGCGCGCGTTGCACGGTGATCGCCGCCGCGCCGAGCACGGATCTGCTGGCACTGTTGGATGTTGCCCGGGTGACTTTCCATCAGCGCGCTTTTGCCGCTGCTGACATCGATGGCCACCAGCTGGTGTTCAGCGCCCATGATCACGAGGCCGATGATCGCGCCGTGGTGGATGCCGCCAAGGCGCGCCAGGTCCTGGTCAATGTGGTCGATCGGCCGGCGTTGACTGATCTCGTCATGCCGGCAGTGGTCGATCGTGGTGAGGTTGTCGTTGCGATCTCGACGCAGGGGGCGGCGCCGGTCCTGGCGCGCAAGGTGCGGGCCTTGATCGAAGGCGTGTTGCCGCAGCGCATCGGTCGCCTGGCTGCCTTTGCCGGCCGCTTCCGCAGTGCCGTGCATGGCCGTCTCACCGATGGCATTGCCCGTCGTCGGTTCTGGGAAGATTTCTTTGACGGTCCCGTCGCCGCCGCTGTGCTGGCGGGCAATGAACGTCAAGCGGCGCGCGAAGTGATTGCCGCGATCAATCGCCGCCAGGGGCCGGTCGTGGGCGTGAGCCACAAGATTGATGTCACCGGCGATGTCGAGGCGCTGACCTTGGGCGATCTGCGCCGGCTGCGTGAGGCCGATATCGTCCTGCATGACGCTGCCGTCGCTGCTGAGATCATCGACTTTGCCCGTCGCGATTCCCGGCGGGTGGAATTGAACGATACCGAGATTGAAGCGCGCAGCGTGACGGAAGTTGCCGCCGGGCATCGTGTCGTCGTGTTGCGCCAGCGCAAGAACGTCGTTGCTGCGGCGTCGCGCCGTGTTGCCGGCGAATAAGGCCGGGAAGAGGAGAAGGTCATGTCGACGCAAATGGTCACCGCAAATCGTCTGACCGACGGCATGGTGGTTTATCTGACCAATCAGGGTGATTGGGCGACGCAGTTTTCTGCCGGCGCCGTTCTGGCGGGCGAGGCCGCGGCCGAAGCCGCCATGGTCGATGCCGCTGCCGCGGCGAAGCAGCAGCTGATCGTCGGCCAGTATCTCATCGATGTCCTGGTAGAGGGCGACAGCATCAAGCCGACCAGCACGCGGGAACGTATTCGCGCCGATCGCGGCCCGACCATCGAGGTCGATGCGGGCAGCTGGACCGGTCGCATTGGGGATTGAGTAAATGTATCGCTACGACGAATTCGATGCGACTTTCGTACGGGAACGGGTGAAGCAATTCACCGGTCAGGTCGAACGTCGCCTCGCCGGCGAAATCACCGAGGAACAGTTCCGGCCGCTGCGTCTGCAGAACGGCGTCTATCTGCAGCTGCATGCCTATATGCTGCGGATCGCCATCCCCTATGGCACGCTGTCGTCGAAGCAGATGCGCAAGCTGGGTTTCATCGCCCGGCGCTATGACCGCGGCTTTGGCCATTTCACCACCCGCCAGAATATCCAGTTCAACTGGCCGCAGCTTGATGAAGTGCCGGCGATCCTCGAGCATCTGGCCGAGGTCGAGATGCATGCCATCCAGACCAGCGGCAATTGCATCCGCAACACCACGGCGGATCAGCATTCCGGCGTTGCCGTCGACGAGATCGAGGATCCGCGGGTCTATGCCGAGATCATCCGCCAGTGGTCGACCCTGCATCCGGAATTCGCCTTCTTGCCGCGCAAGTTCAAGATCGCGGTGACCGGTGCTGCCCATGACCGGGCCGCTGTGCGCGTCCATGATATCGGCCTGCGCATGCTGAAGAACGAGGCCGGCGAGATCGGCTTCGAGGTCTGGGTCGGTGGCGGCCTTGGCCGCACGCCGATCATCGGCACGGCGATCAAGTCCTTCGTCGCGAAGCAGCATCTGCTCTCCTATCTGGAGGCGGTGCTCCGCGTCTACAACCAGCTCGGCCGCCGCGACAATCTCTACAAGGCGCGCATCAAGATCCTGGTCAATGCGACCGGGGCCGAGGAATTTGCTCGCCTGGTGGAAGAAGAATGGCAGTCGATCAAGGACAGCGCGCTGACCCTGCCGCTCGAGGAGATCGAGCGCATCCGCCAGTATTTCGCGCTGCCGGAATATGAATCGCTGCCCGATTGGACGCCGGAATTCGAGGCCGCGCGCAAGGCCAATCCGGAATTCGCCCGCTGGGTGCAGAGCAATGTGAAGCCGCATCGCCAGGCCGGCTATGCCATCGTCGACATCTCCCTGAAGCCGGATGGCGGCGCCCCGGGCGATGCCTCGGCCGACCAGATGGATATTGTCGCCGATCTCGCCGACGAATACAGCTTCGGTGAGCTTCGCGTCAGCCATCACCAGAACCTGGTCCTGCCGCATGTGCGTCAGCAGGATCTGTTCGCGCTGTGGCAGCGTCTCAGCGGTGCCAAGCTGGCGACGTCGAATATCGGCTTCATCACCGATATCATTGCCTGCCCGGGCCTGGATTATTGCAACCTCGCCAATGCGCGCGCCATCCCGGTGGCCCAGCGCATCAGCCGCGCTTTCAGTGATCCGAAGCGCTTGGCCGAGATCGGCGAGCTGCGCCTCAACATCTCTGGCTGTATCAATGCCTGCGGCCATCACCATGTCGGCAATATCGGCATCCTCGGTGTCGATAAGCATGGTGAGGAATTCTACCAGGTGACCCTCGGCGGCTCGTCGCGCGACGACGCTTCGATCGGCAAGATCGTCGGCCCGGCTTTCTCGACAGAGGATATCGCCGGCGCCGTGGAAACCATCGTTACGACCTATCTCGGTGCCCGGACTTCGGAAGCCGAGCGTTTCATCGACACCTATCGTCGGATCGGCATCGATCCTTTCAAGGAGGCCCTCTATGGCAATTCTCAAGCACGGCGCCCTGCAGCCGAATGAGTGGCAAGAGGTAAGCGACGACGCGGCTCTGCCGGAGACTGGCAGCGTCATTGTCTCGCTCGATCGCTGGCGTCGCGACGAAGCCAGCCTGCGTGGCAGCAACCGCGCCATTGGCGTGCGCCTGCAGAACACGCAGTCGCCGCTGGCCTTGTCGAACGACATCGACCGCCTGTCGCTGGTGGTGCTGGACTTCCCGAAGTTCAGCGACGGCCGGGCTTTCTCGCAGGCGCGCCTGCTGCGTGACCGTCTTGGCTTCACCGGCGAGATCCGCGCCACCGGCAATGTTTTGCGCGACCAGTATCTCTTCATGACCCGCTGCGGCATTGACGCGGTCGAGCTGCCGGAAGGCACGCCGATCGAGGGCTTCCTGGAAGCCCTGAGCGAGTTCTCGGTCTGGTATCAGCCGGCGGCCGATGACCGGACCCATGCCATGGCCTTGCGCCGTGGCGGCAAGCAAACGGGCAGCGCCAGCACTGTCGTGAATGACAGCGTCGCCGCCATGTGGGCGTATTAATCGTCGCAACGTCTCCCTCCCATTCGAAGCGACGAAATGGGCGGCCTTCTGGCCGCCCATTTGTTTTTCATCTGTTTATTCGTCTCAGCACTGCTTCAGTCGGCAAATAGATCGGCCTGGATATCGTTTCCCTTGCCGCTGATCTGGCGATAGGCGGTGAGGGCACGGGCACGCGCCGCTTCATGCCGCACGATCGGCTCCGGGTAATCCTTGCCGAGGACGATATCCGCTTCGGCCAATTGCGCGGCACTGAGCTTCCAGGGGGCCTGCAGATCGCGCGTTTTCAGCTTGGCGAGTTCCGGCACCCAGCGCCGGATGTAATCGCCCTTGGGGTCGAATTTCTCGCCCTGCAGCATCGGGTTGAAGATACGGAAGAAAGGCGCGGCGTCGAAGCCGCAGCCGGCCACCCATTGCCAGTTGCCGGCATTCTGCGCCGGATCGGCATCGACCAGGGTGTCCCAGAACCAGGCTTCACCGTCGCGCCAGTCGATCAGCTGGTGCTTGATCAGGAAGGAGGCGACGATCATGCGGACACGGTTGTGCATCCAGCCGGTGTGCCAAAGCTCACGCATGCCGGCATCGACCAGAGGATAGCCGGTGAGACCACGCTGCCAAGCCTTCAATCCGGCCTTGTCTCGCTTGAAGGGGAAGCTACGGAAGGGTTGCTGCCAGGCCAGCTTTGGCAGATCGTGGAAGTGATAGAGCACATGCATGTTGAAATCGCGCCAACCCAGCTCGCGCCGGAAGCTTTGCACGCCGCCGCTATTCTCCGCCCCACTGTTCTCCGCATCGGCATCGGCGCCCACCCAGGCGCGGTGAACGCTGATCTCGCCCCAGGCGAGATGTGGCGATAGCCGCGATGTGCCGGCAAGGTCAGGGCGATCGCGCGTCGACGCATAATCCTCGGCGACATCTTCCGCGAAGGTACCTAGCGCATGACGCGCGCCGGCTTCACCCGGTTGCCAGTAATCCTCGAAGGCTTTGCTCCACGGCCGGGCGAACTGGAAGCTCGCCAGAGGATCGCTGGCGATCGAGAGCGTGCTTGTCGGCCATTGCCGGGGCGCGGCCTCCATGAAGCCTGGTGTGTATCGATCCGACAGGCGGCGCCAGAACGGCGTGAAGACTTTGAAGGATTGCCCTTGCAGGGTCTTCAACAAGGCGGGCTCGTGCAGGTAATTGCCGTCATGATCGACCACGGATAGGCCGAGCGCTGCCAGGGCCGTGGTGACCTCGCGGTCGATTGTCATGCCGGCCGGATCGAAGCGCCGGTTGAAATGCAGTTCGACGGCACCGGTATCGGCAATGAGTTGGCGCAGGATCGGCAGCGTGGTGCCGCGCCGCAGGATGAGACGGGTCCCATATTGCTTGAGTGCTTGATCCAATTCGGTCAGCGATTTCCCCAGCCACCAGCGGCTGGCACCGCCGAGCGGCCGGCTTTCCGCGCTGCTCTCATCGAGAATGAAAACGGGGATGACCGGCTTACCCTGTGCCGCTGCGGCGGCGAGGGCCGCGGACAGGGCCGGATTGTCGGCGAGACGCAGGTCGCGGCGGAACCAGAGCAGGATCGGCTTGCGGTTCGACAATGTTGCGAGTGTAGCCATTTTTCCCATTATTCGCTTTGGTCAGGTTGATTATATAGTGCAGCCCAACATTTGGATCACGTCGAGGAATTATCCATGTCAGACCGGCCGATTGGCATTATCTGTGCCTTGCCCGAGGAACGCGATCTATTGGCTTCCTGGTTGACTGATACAAAGGTCGGCGAGGCATTGGGGCG
>DATMUQ010000062.1:0-2514 GCA_035563795.1 Terriglobales bacterium
TTATTTCCACGGCGACCAGCATCCCGGCAATATGACGGTCGGCTTCGATGGTGCCATCCAGGTGGTCGATTTCGGCATCATGGGCCGCCTGGACAAGACCACGCGTTTCTTCCTTGCCGATATGCTGCTGGCCTTCCTCGAGCGCGATTACGCACGCGTCGCCGAGATCTACAGCGATGCCGGCTATCTCAACCAGAGCCAGTCGCTGGATGAATTCACCCTGGCCCTGCGCTCAATCGGCGAGCCGATCCATGGCCAGCCGCTGCATCACATCTCCTTCGCCCGCGTCCTCGGTCAGCTCTTCAGCATCGCCGAAAGCTTCGAGATGGAAGTGCAACCGCAGCTTCTGCTCCTGCAGAAGAACATGCTGATGGCCGAGGGGGTCAGCCGGCAGCTCAATTCGGATCTCAATATCTGGACCTTGGCGCGGCCGCTGATCGAGCAATGGATGCGGGAGAATCGCGGACCTGAGGCACGCATCCGCCACGCCGCCGAAGAGGTCCTGCATGTCACCCGCCGCTTCCCGGCCGTCATGCGGAATCTTGACCGTTTGGTCGGACATCTGTCGGAGGGTGGCCTGAAACTCGATCCTGAAGCCCTGCAGGTCATCACCCGGACGGGGTCAAACTGGTATCTGTGGCTAATCATCGCCGTCCTGGTCGCCGGCCTTGTCATTCGGATCAGCTAAATCTCCCGAACGCACATTTTAGTGCTACCAGCGCGCCTGCACGATTGTATAACTGCAAGGGAGCGTTAACGCTTTGCCGTTAACGTTCTGATCGTGACGATGATGCCTTTGGGCAAACAAGGGTTTAGGGGAAGTTCTTATGTCGGTCGAATCGCAGCTGGCTGGCGTGCCAGCCTTCTTGAACCGACCCTCCTCGCCCGCCGGCCGCGCTGCCATGTGGATCGGCGCCAATATCCTGGTCACCGTCATCTATTATCTGTTCGGTTATACCGTCGGCACCTACTTCGCCGCCTATGGCCTGTTCCCGGCGCCGATCTGGCTGCCGGCCAGCATCTCCTTCGTCGCCGCAGCCATTGGCGGCTGGCGCTTCCTGCCCGGTATCTTCTTCGGCTCGCTCTGGATCAATGCCGTCCATTTCGGCGAACCGCTTCTGGTCGCCGGACAGATCTCGCTCACCAATGCCCTGGGTCCGGTGATCGGCGCGCTTGCGATCGAAAAACTGCGGCCCGGTTCCGCCCTCTTCACCCGTTTCAGCGGCGTCGTCATTTTCGTGCTCTGCGCCGTGCTGTTGCATCCCGCCATCGCGGCGACCGGCGGCACCATTGCCCTCAACATGGCCAAGCCCTTCGAGGTCGGTGTCGCCAACAAGGTCTGGATCAGCTGGTGGCTGTCGGATAGCGGCGGCACACTCTGCTTCGCGCCAACCCTCATGCTGTGGCTTGGTTGCGAGAGGATGCCGCGCCGCGCCCATCGCATTGGCAAGCGCGACATCCTGGTCTGGCTGGCGGTCGCCGCCATCAGCATCGCCCTCTTCGCTTGCCCGCCGCTGCCCTTCAGCATCTACACCCTGGTGCCCTTCCTGCTGGTGGTACCGCTGTCCTGGATCGCGCTGCAGATCTCGCTGGGTGCGGCTTATTCGCTGGCCTCGCTGGTCGCGATCATCGCCATGGCCGGGACGGCTGCCGGTGTCGGCCCGTTCCATGCCCAGACGGTGATCAATCCGCTGCAGCTCGCCGGCCTCCTCATCGTCCTCCTCACCATGAATGTGCTGACCATTGTGGCCCTGTTCTGCGAACGTCGCGCCGCCGAGGAAGCCAGTCACAGCAAGACCATGCTGCTCGCCACCGCGAGCCACGATCTCCGCACACCGCTCAATGCCATCATCGGTTTTGCCGATCTGATGCGGCAGGGCGTCTGGGGCCCGATCGAGAATCCGCGCTATCGCGACTATGTCGACACCATCCATGCCAGCGGCTCGATGCTGCTGAACCTCATCCACGACATTCTCGACCGCAGCCGCATCGAGAGCGGCAAGCGGCAGATCCATCCGCTGCTGCTGGATGCGCAACCCGTGGTGCAATCCTGCCTCGAGCTGATCGCCCCGCTCGCCGCTGGCAAGCGCATTGCGCTGCGCTTCGACAACGCGATCGACGGGCCGCTTTTTGCCGATGAGCTGGCGCTGAAGCAGATCCTGCTCAACCTGCTGTCCAATGCCGTCAAGTTCACGCCCGAGGAAGGTGCGGTCACCCTGCGCTTCACCACCGATATCGCCAGCGGCGCCGGCGTCATGGAGATCAGCGATACCGGGCCCGGCATGGATGCCGAGGGCCTGCGGGTCGCCTTGGAACCGTTCGGGCAGATCGCCGGCGGCAAGATCGGCGGCACGACACGCGCGCAGCAGGACAACGAACCGCAAGGCCCGCGCATCGAGGCCGGCGAACGCCGTGCCGAAGGCGTCGGCCTCGGCCTGCCCAATGTCGCCCGCCTCGCCGAGCTGCATGGCACCAGGCTGGTGATCGACAGCAGGCCCGGCCAGGGCACCAGCA
>DATMUQ010000063.1:0-5617 GCA_035563795.1 Terriglobales bacterium
GGCGGCGGACGGCGATGGATCGCCGGCAATGACATCGCTGCCAATCTGCGGCGGCAACACCGCCGCTACCGCAACCTTTCGGCATCGCGAAATGCTTCGCGTGGGATCATAAGTTTTTATGCGGAATTTTGCGCCGCACTATTGTCGGCGCCACGGCGCTTGCCTATGCTGAAAAAAAATTCACGAACTTCAAATCATCCGATTTCTGGCAGGGGGCAAAGGTGGCTGGCGCAACAGCGATCGAAGCACGCAACGTCATCAAGACATTCGGCACCGGCTCGGAGGCGTTTCGCGCCCTCGACAACGTCTCAGTCACCATTCGTCAAAACGAATTCTTCACACTCCTAGGACCTTCCGGCTGCGGCAAGACCACGCTCTTGCGCATGATCGCCGGCTTTGAGCTGCCAACCTCGGGCGATATCCTGCTCGACGGCCAGCCAGTCGCCCATCTGCCGCCGTTCAAACGGCAAGTGAATACCGTCTTCCAGTCTTACGCTTTGTTTCCGCATCTGACTGTGGCGCAGAACATCGCCTTCGGCCTGGAAATGCTCGGTCGGCCGAAGAGCGAGATCGAGAGCCAGGTCACCAAGATGCTGAAGCTGGTGCAGATGGAGCCGATGCGCAACCGCAAGACCAACCAGATCTCTGGCGGTCAGCAGCAGCGCGTCGCTCTGGCCCGGGCCTTGGCGCCGCATCCCAAGGTGCTGCTGCTGGACGAGCCGCTCTCCGCCCTCGATCTCAAATTGCGCAAGGGCATGCAGATCGAGTTGAAGCGTCTGCAGATGGAAACCGGCATCACCTTCATCTTCGTCACCCATGACCAGGAAGAAGCGCTGACCATGTCGGACCGCATCGCCGTCATGAGCAAGGGCAAGATCCTGCAGGTCGGCTCGCCGACCGAGATCTACGAGCATCCGGCCGACCGTTTCGTCGCCCATTTCATCGGCGAGACCAATTTCATCGAGGCGGATCTCATCGAACAGAACGGCGATGGCGGACGCCTGCGCCTGACCTCGGGTGCCGAAATCTTCCATCCCCACGCCAATCATCCGACCACCGGCCAGAAAGTCAGCATGGTTGTGCGGCCCGAACGCATTGAACTCGCCCCGCTCGACGAGAGCTGCCAGTTCGCCGGCACGGTGCGGAACATCGTCTATTTCGGCACCGATACGACCTATCATCTCGATGTCGAGCATGCCGGCGAGATGACCGTGCGCATGCAGAACCGGTGGGGCCACCAATCGGTGCTACAGGTCGGCGACCGTGTCGGCCTGAAGGTCGAATCCGACGCCTTGCAAGTGTTGAGGGATTGACGCCATGGCGGTCACTTCCGATACCGCGACAGACGCACTCGCCGATAACGGCCGGGCCCAAGTCGCAGCCCGCAAGGCGGCATCCAGAACCGTCTGGACGCGCTGGCTGATGTTGAGCCCGGCCCTGGTTACCATCCTGATTTGCGGCCTGGCGCCGCTTTTCATCATTCTTGCCTATTCGCTGATGAAGCCGGGCGACTATGCCGGCGTTATCTGTTGCAAGCTCGTGCCGGATGCCTGGATCAACCTGTTCTTCGAACAGGACATGTTCTCCGACGCGATGGCGCCGAACTACGCCTATTACATCATCTTCGCGCGTTCGATCCTGATGGCGCTGTTCACCACAGCGCTGGCTTTGGGCGTCGGCTTCCCGACCGCTTACTTCATCGCCACGCGCAGCCCGAAGCTGCGCAATTTGATGCTGTTCCTGATCACCATCCCGTTCTGGACCAACCTCCTGATCCGCACCTATTCGATCATCATGATGCTGCAGGACCAAGGTGTCCTGAACAAGGTGCTGATGTGGCTCGGCGTTATCCAACCGGATCATCCGCTGCAGCTGATGTATACCAACATCGCCATCAGCTATGGCCTCGCTTACGCCTATCTCCCCTATATGGTGCTGCCGCTCTATGCCAGCATGGAGAAGCTTGATTTCCGCCTGATCGAGGCTGGCTATGATCTTTATGCCAGCCGCTTCCAGGTGCTGCGGCGGCTGATCATTCCGCTGGTCAAGCCCGGCATCATCGCCGGCAGCATCCTGGTCTTCATCCCGGCGATCGGCGACTACGTCATCACTACCCAGCTCGGTGGCGGCACGACCATGATGTTCGGCAGCCTGATCTCGCAGCAATTCCTGGCCGCCCGCAACTGGCCGCAGGGTTCGGCCCTGTCGCTGGGCCTGATGGCGGTGGTCATGGTCGCCCTCCTCATCTACGCCAAGAAGGCCGTCGGGAGAGTAGAATCGTGACGGATATCGCTGCCACACCAACCGTTTCCGCCCCGGCCCGGCGCGCGCCGCGCTTCGACGTCAAGCGCCAGAGCGGCTTCTGGCTGGTCGCCATCTTCTGCCTTGTCATGCTCTATACGCCGATGGCGGTGCTGGTGACCTACGCCTTCAATGACAACTCCTTCGTCATGATCTGGAAGGGCTTCACCTGGCGCTGGTTCGGCATCGCCGTCAACGATCCGGAAATCCGCGATGCCGCACTTCTATCGCTGAAGGTCGCCGCCATCGCCTCGGTGACCGCCACCATCTTCGCCACCATGGCGGCCCTAGTGACGACCCGGGTCAAGCCGTTCCGCAGCATCCCGATCGTCTATGCGATCATCAACCAGCCGCTGATGGTGCCGGAAATCGTCACCGCCATCGCAACGATGGTGTTCTTCGCCTGGATCCGGACCATGACCGACTATTACAGCGTGGTCTACCTGGTGGTCTCGCATATCGTCTTCTGCATCCCCTTCGCCTATATGCCGCTGCGGGCCCGCTTGGAGGATATGGATCTCACCTTTGAGAATGCCGCCGCCGATCTCTACGCGACACCCTGGCGGGTGTTCCGCCGGATCACCCTGCCCTTGATGGTGCCGGGCATCATCGGCGCACTGATGCTGTCCTTCGTCGTTTCCATGGATGACGTGGTCATCACCGTCCATGTTTCCGGCCCCGGCGAACAGACCCTGCCGCTTTATCTCATCGGCCAGCTCCATCGTGGGGTGACGCCGGAAGTGAATGCCATGTCGACCCTGTTCCTGTTGGCATCGGTGGTGCTGGTCACGATCTTCTTCTTCGTGACACGTAAAAAGAACTAACCGTCTTTCGATTTAACGTAGGACCAAACTGGGAGGATTATGATGAAGACAATCGCGTCAGTGCTGCTGGCAGGGGCCGTCCTGGCCTTCGGCGCAGGCACGGCCATGGCCGATGGTGAGCTGCATATCGACAATTACGGTGACTACACCAATCCGGAGCTGATCAAGAAGTTCTCTGAGACCTATAACGTCAAGGTGACGCTCGACACCTATGACGCCAGCGAAGACATGTATGCGAAGGTCAAGCAGGGCGGTTCCGGCTATGACGTCGTTGTGCCGGCGAGCTTCCTGGTGCCGGCGATGGTCGCTGATGGTCTTCTCGCCAAGATCGAGCCGAACCAGATGTCGAACTTCAAGTATATGCGGCCGGAATTCGTCAATGTTTATTGGGACGATGGCCGCCATTATTCGGTGCCCTGGCAGTGGGGCACGACCGGCCCGGCCGTGAACACGGAATTCTACAAGGGCGACATCAATACCTGGGCCGTCATCTTCAATCCGCCGGCTGAGCTGAAGGGCCGTGTCAATGTCGAGCCCGGCATGACCGATGTGCTCAACGCCGCCAGCTATTATCTCGGCCAGGATGCGTGCTCGGACAAGAAGGAAGACCTGAAGAAGCTCAACGACACGCTGATCGAAGCGAAGAAGAGCTGGCGCACGATGGATTACGACACCATCGGCAAGATGACCTCGAAGGACGCCTATGCTACCCTGACCTGGGATGGTGCGGCGATCCGCTCGCGCCTCCAGGTGCCGTCCATCAAATATGCCTTCCCGAAGGAAGGCCTCGAGAGCTGGATGGATAACGTCGTCGTCCTCAAGGACGCGAAGAACATGGAAAACGCCAAGCTCTTCATCAACTTCATCATGGATCCGCAGAACGCGGCGCTGATCTCGGCCTTTGCCCATTATGACAATGGCATCATCGGCACCGAGCAGTATCTGCCGAAGGAAATGCAGGGCGCGCCGGAACTGACCGTGCCGGCCGGCGTGAAGACCGAGTTCCTGAAGCCCTGCTCACAGGAAGTGGCGACGGTCCACGCCAAGATCTGGAACAACCTGATGAAGTAATCGGGGTTCGCGTGAAGGCCCAGGTGGCGACACCTGGGCCTTTCTTGTGTCCGGATTTTTGTGACGCGTGTTTGTGGGGAGCAAACACAAGGATGTCTGAAGCGTAGTGGCGGGGTGCCGCGCGCTTTGGTCAGAGACCGATCCATCAAGCTCTATCTTATTGAGGAGAGACGGATTCACATTTTAGACAAAATCGCAAAGCGATTCCGTCTAAAACGATCCGGCTCTAGCGGCTGATGGCCGCAACAAATACCGGCGGCGAAGCAAGCTTCGCAGGGCCGGCAGCCGGCGATCAGGCCGGCACTTCATCGCTGCCATCCGGGGAAGGTGAGGATGGCGGGGATGCATGATCAACAGCAAAAGACCAACCTCGTGGAACGAAGGACATCATGAAGAGTATTCTGAAAATCGCGGCAGTCGGTGCCGCTGTCATGGCCGGGGCCGGCCAGGCACAAGCCGATGGCGAATTGCATATCTTCAATTTCGGCAACTATACCAGCCCGGAAATGGTCGCCAAATTCGAGAAGGCCTATAACGTCAAGGTCTCGCTCAACAGCTATGACAGCAATGACGAGATGATCTCGAAGGTGAAGGCCGGCGGCTCCGGCTATGACATCGTCGTACCCTCGAGCTATGCCGTGCCGTCGATGATCAAGGAAGGCCTGTTGGCCCAGATCGAGCCGGATCAGATGCCGAATTTCAAGAATCTGCGGCCGGAATTCGTCGACGTCTACTGGGACCAGGGCCGGCATTACTCGGTGCCCTGGCTGTGGGGCACGACCGGTGTGACGGTCAATACCGACGCCTATAAGGGCGACATCGACACCTGGAAGATCGTCTTCGACACGCCGGCCGAGCTCAAGGGCATGGTCAATGCCTTGCCGGAGATGACCGATACGATGAGTGCCGCCAGCTATTATCTCGGCCAGGATCCCTGCAGCGCCAGCAAGGACGACATGAAGAAGCTGAGCGAGCTGCTGCTGAAGGCCAAGAAAGATTGGCGCGCCATGAATTACAGCACGATCGAGAACCTGACGGCGAAGAACTTCCTGGCGACCATCGACTATAACGGCTCGGCCCTGCGGGCGAAGCGCCAGCTCGCGACGCTGAAATACGGCTATCCGCGCGAAGGCATGCAGACCTGGATGGACAATGTCGTCGTCCTGAAGGAAGCCCGCAATCTCGAGAACGCCAAGCTCTTCGTCAACTTCATCATGGACCCGGAAAATGCGGCGCTGATGTCGGCCTTCTCCGGCTATGACAACGGTGTCGCCGGCAGCGACAAGTTCCTGCCCAAGGACATGATCGGCGCGGCGGAACTGACACCGCCGGCCGGCTTCAAATACAATTTCGTGCCGGCCTGTCCGCAGGAAGTCGCGACCTTGCACGCGAAGATCTGGAACAATGTGCTGAAGTAAAAA
>DATMUQ010000064.1:0-5020 GCA_035563795.1 Terriglobales bacterium
CACGGTCAATCTCATTCCCTTCATGAACAGCGGCGGCAAGCCGGGTGCCGCCAAGCCGGCCGTGCCGGCGCCGACCGGTGGCAGCGGCACCTGGTCGACCGAACCGCTCGATCTCTCTGCCTTGAAGCAGCAGGATGCCAATATCGATTTCACCGCGAAATCGCTCATCATGCCGGATCGGCGCATCGATGATCTGGTGGCCAAGATCACCCTCAAGGACGGTCTGCTGACAATGCAAACGCTGAACGGCAAGATCTATGGCGGTGGCTTCGATCTCTCCGGCACCACGGTCAATGGCAATGGCACGCCGAAGGTTGCAGCCAAGATGGCACTCGACAAGATCCAGGTCGGACAAGTGATCGGTGGTGCGATCGCCGGTACCCAGGTGAAGGGCCCATTGTCGCTCAATCTTGCGCTGGGCGGCAGCGGCAATAGCCAGGCCGAGTTGGTTCGCTCGCTCACCGGCCAGGGCAATCTCGACGGCACGATGATGATCATCGGCCAGGTCGAACAACAGATGGGATCGGCTTTGCTGGGGGTGCTGGGCCAGAAGGTCAAGGCGGTCCAGGGCATCAGCGATACCATCAATGGCGTGCTCGGCAATTTCACCGGTGTCGACAATGCGCTGAAGGGCAGCTTCAACGTCACCAAGGGCGTCCTCGATACCCAGGATTTCACCTTCACCAATCCGAAAGCGCGGGGGACGGGCAAGGGACAGATCGATCTTTCGTCGCTCGCCTTCTCGCCGATGCTGATCGATCTTTTCAATGGCAATGCTGAGAAGGCTTTCATGAGCATCAATCTGCAAGGCCCGCTTGGCAGCCCGCGGCCAAGTTTCGCCAGCAATGGCGCGGCGGGGGCGAGCGGCATCCTGGGCGTCGATCCCAATGGCCAGGTGCAGCCCGGTCTCATTCAGCAGATTCCCGGCAGCAACAAGCTGCTGAACAAACTTGGCGTCCAACCGAATACCGGTTCGACGACGGCGCCGGCCGGGACCGGCAGCACGACTGGGACCACCGGCGGCGCTGCGACCGGCAGCCAGACAACCACCCCGACGCAAACACAGACCCAGCCTACGGTGAATGTACCGGGCCTGGGCGATGTGCAGTTGCCCTTCGGCAAGAAGAAGAAAAAGAAGTCGACCGACACGACAACCGACCAACAGCAGCCAACGCAGTAGCTATCTGCAGACGACGGTCAGGGATGACGGTCCAGGCTGCGAGATGAGTGCGCCGACGCATCTTGCGATGCGCCGGCGCGGCATGCCGGGGGGTATTGGTCGTTGGGGGCTCCGGCATAACTCAGACTATTTTTCTATTCTCCGTCATCGCGCTTAATTGCTGGCCGAGCTGGTATCATCGCCCGAACCGCTATCGGATGTGCTGCCATCAGACGTATTGCCGTCTGACGATGTGCTGCCGGAGGTTCCGCTGTCATCGGTGCTGCCACTCGAGCTGCTCGAATCGTCCGTGCCGCTCGGCGGCGTGCCCGACTCATCCGTACCGGTCGTGGTCGTTGTGTCGGACGGCGGTGTCCCGGAAAGATCCGCAGGCGGTGCGTCAGGCGGCGGCGACCCCGGCGGCGGCGACCCCGGTGGGGGCGAGCCTGGCGGTGGCGAACCTGCGGGCGGGGCATCCGCCGGCGGCGCACCTGCAGGCGGTGAATCCTGAGATGTCGAGGCTTGCGGCGGCGACCCTGCCGGCGGCGCGCCTAGATGATCGCCAGACGGTTCGGTTGTTCCGCTGGAATTCGTCGGGCTGCTGCCGCTGCTTTGATCACCGCCGGTCGGGCCGGAAGCGCCGCTAGCACCCGGGCCGCCCTGCTGGCCGCCTTGACCGCTCGCGCCGCCACCCATGCCGCCGAGGCTGCCATGGCTGTCGGAGCTGTGTTGGCCGCTTTGGCCACCGCCAGCTCCGGCGCCACCACCTTGACCACCGCCGCCACCGCCGCCGCCTTGGCCACCACCGCCGGGAGCGGCAAAAGCCTTGGCCAGGCTGAACTGGCCATGGCTGCCGAGGGCAACCGGGCTAGCGACCAATCCGCCGATCACAAGTGCGGAAGTCACAGAACGAAGGAGGCGTTTCCTTCTGGTCTGCTGTTTCCTGTCATCTGGGCTTAAAAACATCTGTCGCAGGCTCCTTCTGACAATTTGAACACCGGCAGGTTGTCGAACAGTCTGCAATGCGTGCCGGCCAGGAGGATGTTATGACAGGGCATCTGAAGCGCTGCTGACCGGCTTTTTAAGCTGCCGTTCAGCATTGCCAGGGCAAAATGTTGCATTATTCATTTGCCTGCCGACGGCCGCCGCCGCTATTGGCCTATCGATGACAATGAGGAGATTTGCCGTGCCGACAGGCAGGTACGCTGTCCTGGGATACGGCAAAGGGGCCCATCGCCAAGGGCGATTTGCAGGCGCGTTCGGGGCACGATGCCTTGCCGGCGCGCTCATTATGGCGCTTGCCGTTCCGGTCATGACCGGGACTGGTTTTGCTGCGGAGTGCCGGACTGCCTCGGTCGAGACGGCCCTCGCTTCGCCGAGCGATCTCTTTCAGCAGATTCGCGGCAAGACGGATGCGCAGGTGCTGAATATCGGCATGGTGCAGCAGACTTCTCAAGACAGCTGCGTCTGGGTCTATGACGTCAGATTACTAACCAAAACTGGTGCTGTGATCGAGGTGGACTTCGCGGCAGCCGACCTTGCGGTGCTTGGTGCCGAAGGGCCGGACGGGGATACGTCCACCGCCACACTGCTGCGTGCCTTTGGGGTCAATGCGGCTGGGATCGGCAGTTCGACCTCGACGCATGGCCGAGAAGATGGGCCGGCGGAGGCGGGAGCCTCAACCAAAGGTAATTCGGGCGGTGCGACAGGCGGTCCCGCGGGCGGTCCGGGTGGTGCTGGCCCGGGCGGCGGCCCGGGCGGTAGTGGTCCAGCTGGTGCCGGTCCGGGTGGCGGTCCGGGTGGTGCCGGTCCAGGTGGTGGCCCGGGTGGCGGCGGTCCAGCGGCTGGCGGTCGTGGCAGTAACTAGGTCGAGCAGTTTCTCATGCGTATCCTGATTGTTGAAGACCATCAGCAACTGAGCCGGCAGATCGCCGAGGCATTGGCCACGGCTGGCTATGTGGCCGAGATTTCCGCAGATGGCGAGGACGGCGTGTTCCGGGGCGAGACTGACGCCTTTGACGCCATCATCCTGGATCTTGGCTTACCGCGGCTCGACGGCCTTTCCGTGCTGCAGGATTGGCGCAAGCGCGGCAACAAGGTACCGGTGCTGATCCTGACGGCGCGCGATTCATGGCGCGAGAAGGTCCAGGGATTGCGCGCCGGTGCCGATGATTACCTGACCAAGCCGTTCCAGATGGAAGAACTGATTGCCCGCGTCGAGGCGCTGATCCGTCGCAGCCACGGCCACGGCCATCCAGTCTTGCGCTGTGGCGAGGTGCAGATCGATACGGCGTCCGGAACAGTGACGCGGGCCGGTGGCATGGTGGTGTTGACAGCCCTGGAATGCCGCCTGCTCAGCTATCTCATGCATCGGGCCGGCGAAGTGGTGTCGAAATCCACCCTGACTGAGCATATCTATGACCAGACCTTCGATCGCGATTCAAACGTGATCGAGGTCATGGTCAATCGCCTGCGCAAGAAACTCGGCACGGACTTCATCAGGACCCGCCGCGGCATCGGCTACGTGATCGACCGCGATGAGGCGACAGAGCAGGCGTCGATGTTATCTGATGCCCCGGCTTCCGCCGGGCAGCAACGCTCCTGAGCGGCCTCGGCTATCGATGTCAGCGACGCCAGCACAATCTCCCGGCCCTGCGAGCGGCGCGGCGTCGCGCCCGCCTGCGAGTCTAGGCCTCTTCCTGATGCCAGTTTCGCTGACGCGCCGCCTGCTGCTGTTGGCGACCCTGGGTGCCCTGCCTGTTCTGGGCCTAGCCGGTGCCTTGCTGCAATGGCTCTTCACCAACCATATCGAGCAGCAGTTCGACACCTATCTCGCGGCTTATCAGCAGGAACTGGTCGCGCAGATCACGATCGATCAACAGGCGCAGCTGCAAATACCGGCGCAACCGCTGGATCCGCGCTTCAACCTGCCGTTCTCAGGCTGGTACTGGCAGATCATTGCCAATGGCAAGATTGTCGCGCAATCCAAGTCACTCGATCCGGCGGCGATCGAGGACAAGGAGATGCTCTTCCTGCAGCATGGCGGTAGACGCGAGCTTGCTGCCGGCGACACAATCGGGCCGGGCGGTGTCGCCATTCGTATTCTCCGGGAAACTATCCGGTTGCCCGGCGATATGCCGCCCTTGCAGGTGGTGGTCAGCGGCCCCCGCAGCGAGATCACCAGTCAGACGACCACCTTCGGTCTGCATCTGACGCTGATTCTGTCGGCGCTTGGCCTTGCCTTCCTAATCGCCATGTCATTGCAGATTCGCGTTGGTCTTTTGCCCCTGCGCCGCCTGCAGGGTGAGCTGCAGCAGATCCGCAGCGGCATTTCTCCGCATCTTTCCCAGGGATATCCGGAGGAAATCGCGCCGCTCGCCGACGAGCTAAATGCCGTGCTTGACCATAACAGCGCCCTGGTTGAGCGCGCGCGCATGCAGGCCGGTAACTTGGCGCATGCCTTGAAGACCCCTTTATCGGTGATCCGGCACGAACTCGCCTCTATTGCCGCCAGGCGCGAGACAGCGTCGCCGATCAATCTTGAGGATCAACTGGCGATCATGGCGCGACAGATAGACCGCACATTGGCGCGTATCCGTCTGGTCGGCCCCGACAAGGCGGCCGGTCAGCGCAGTCATGTCGGCGATATCGTACAAGATCTGATTTTTTCCATGAAGCTGCTGCATCGTGAGCGCGGCTTGCGCCTGGAATTGGTGATGCCGCTGCCTTTGGAGTTCCTCGGCGACCAGGAGGATCTGACCGAGATCCTGGGTAATCTGATCGACAATGCCTGCAAATGGGCGATGGGCCATGTCCGCATTTCTGCCCATCTGCATCTCGGTGGGGCAGGGCAGCGGATCC
>DATMUQ010000065.1:0-2228 GCA_035563795.1 Terriglobales bacterium
TTGCCGCGAGCAGGATATCGGCGCCGACCAGATCAACCAGGCGATCCAGCAGCTCGACAAGGTGACGCAGCAGAATGCCAGCGCCTCGGAGCAGATGTCGGCGACCTCGGAAGAGTTGGCGGCGCAGGCCGAGCAGCTGCAGAGCAGCATCGCCTATTTCCGCACCGATGCGCATGAGAACGACCGTCGTCCGGCGCCGAGCCGTCCGGCCGCGCGGCCGACGGCACCCCGCCCGGCAGCCAAGGCCAACGGCTATCACGCTCCGGCAGCGGCGAAACCTGCCCCGGCCAAGGCTGCGGTGGCGGCAAAGAGCCTCAATGGCCGCAGCCGCAGCGGTTTCAGCCTCGACATGGCGACCGGTGGTCCCGACAGCCGCGATGCGGAATTCGAAAGGGCATAAGCATGAAGGGTGACGCGCAGCCGGGGCGGGAAATGCAATTCGTGACCCTGGGGATCGGCCAGGAAGTCTTCGGCGTGCCGGTCTCGGCGGTGCTGGAAATCCTCGACATGCGGCCGATGTTCCGCCTGCCCGAGGCGCCGCCTTATCTCGCCGGCCTGATCGATGTGCGGGGCCGCGGTGTGCCGGCCATCGATCTGCGCGTGAAGCTCGGTTTGCCGCCGGTCCCAGCGACGGAGAATACCCGCATCCTGGTGCTGGAGGTTACGGTTGGTGAGCGGCAGGTTATCCTGGGCCTGATCGCCGATCGCGTCATCGAGGTGATCAGCCTCGTCCTCGAAGATATCGAGCCGACACCGGAGATCGGCCTGCGCTGGCGCTCCGACTACATCCACGGCATCGGCCGGCGCAACGATTCCTTCGTCATCATTTTCGATCTGCCAAGCCTGTTCTCGCGTGAAGAGGCGATGCTGATCGACCAGACCGGTTCCGCCCGGTCGCAAGCATTCGGTACTACAGGTCAAACGGCAGCCTGACGCTGCCGGTCTGGGTAAGAGGAGGGTGCCATGCGCGCCACAATCAAGCTGAAACTCGGTCTGACATTCACCGTCGTCATCATCCTCTCGATGCTGACGGCAGCCTTCGGCATCAGCGGCCTCGCCGCTTTGCGTGACTCGGTCGACAATCTGGTCGACGGGCCGGCACAGGAAGTGGAGCTGGCCCAGGACATCACCATCAACATGCTGTCGCTGGTGCGTTCCGAGAAGAACATGATCACCGCGGATAATGCGCAGCAGGTCGCCCTCTATAGCGGCCAGATCCCGCCCTTGCGCCAGACCCTGCTCGCCCAGGTCGACAAGCTGCAGGGGCTCGCTTCCGACGAGGCCAAGCAGAAGCTCTCGAATTTCATGGGCATCTGGCAGCAATGGGTGCCGGTACAGGACAAGATGCGCGACCTGATGGCCGCCAATGTCAGCAACCGGGACACTGCCGAGCCGATGTCGGAAGGCCAGGGGCGCGATCTGCAGCAACAGGCGGAAGCCGTGCTCAATGACATCGTTGCCCTCAACCGCCATGCCATGATGCAGGCAAAGACCGATGCCGAAAGCGAATATGAAAGCCAGCGTCTGTTCCTGGTCTCGGCGGTGGTGCTGTCACTGGTGATCGCCGCGGGTGCGGGGATCTGGATCTGCATTCTCATCGGCCGGGGCCTCTCGCGGGCCGGCAACCTTGCCCAAGCCGTCGCCGGCGGTGATCTCACCCAGACCTTGGAGACGCGCACCAATGACGAGATCAGCGATCTCATCGGCCATATCAATAACATGGTCGGGCATCTGCGCGGCGTCGTCTCGGAAGCCCTGAGCGCCTCCGACAACGTATCAGCCGGCAGCCAGGAATTGTCGTCGAGCGCCGAGGAATTGTCGCAGGGTGCGACCGAGCAGGCGTCATCGGCCGAGGAAGCCTCGTCCTCGATGGAGGAGATGGCCTCCAACATCAAGCAGAATGCCGAGAACGCGACGCAGACCGAGAAGATCGCCCGCCAGTCGGCGAGCGATGCCCAGTCGAGCGGCGAGGCGGTGGGCCGGGCGGTCAATGCCATGCAGACCATCGCCGAGAAGATCACCATCGTGCAGGAGATCGCCCGCCAGACCGATCTGCTGGCGCTGAATGCTGCGGTCGAAGCGGCGCGGGCCGGGGAACATGGCAAGGGCTTTGCGGTGGTCGCCTCGGAAGTGCGCAAGCTGGCGGAGCGCAGCCAGGCGGCAGCGGCGGAGATCGGCACGGTCTCGACCCAGACCTTGAAGGTGGCGCAGGAAGCAGGCGAGATGCT
>DATMUQ010000066.1:0-2508 GCA_035563795.1 Terriglobales bacterium
CCCGCCATTGACGCCGATGGCCCCATTCTTCACGGCCCCGGGAAATCGCCGCTTGACTACATACCAACCAGTCGGTAAATTACATACCAACCAGTCGGTACCACATCATGAGGCGTCGTCATGGCACCCGATGCGCGGAACAAGGATGCCCGTAACAAGCTGCTGGAAGCGGCTTTGCAGGTGATCCGCACCAAAGGCTATGCCTCGACCCGGGTCGAGGATATCTGCGCCGCCGCCGGCCTCAGCAAGGGCGCCTTCTTCCATCATTTCGCCAGCAAGGAAGAGCTCGCCATAATCGCCGCTGAATATTTCGAGACCATGGCGGAGAGCCTGTTTTCCGCCGCCCCCTTCCAGCAGGAGACGGACCCGGCCAAGCGTTTCCTCGGCTATATCGATTTCCGCCGCGAGATCATCGCCGGCGAGCTGCCGGATTTCACCTGTCTCCTCGGCACCATGGTGCAGGAGACCTATGAGACCAGCCCGGCCATCGTCCAGGCCTGCGATACGCAGATGAGCGCCCATATCGCCACCCTGGTGCCGGATGTCGCCGCTGCCAAGGCGGGGCGCGCGCCTGATGCCGCCTGGGATCCAGAGAGCCTCGCCCTCTTCACCCAGGCGGTGCTGCAGGGCGCCTTCATCCTCGCCAAGGCCAAGCGCAATCCGGCGGTGGCGAGAGAATGCGTCAACCATTTGCGGCGTTATGTCGAAAGCGAGTTGCATCTCGGCTCTGACAAGACCGGGGCAGCGCAGAGGATAGTGGATGATGCCGCCAATAACCGCGGCACGGCACGCAGTGCCAGGAACCGCGGCAAGAGTGCCGCCAGCTAAATCAAGCGGCAAGATCAGCGTCTACCGAGATTACGCGTAACCGATCGCAATCACCCTAATTGCGATCGCCCGGATCCCGCATGCCTGGTCGCTGCGTCTTCCGCCGCGACGGCTTTTGCTTCTGCCGCATTTACCGGATGCCAGCAGCAGAAAAGACATGACAGCCGTGGCAGCATCAATCGCGGCGTGCCATGGCAGGCGGGATCCGGCCCCAACCAAGCATCCGACAAGAATATGCGTCCCATCCCAAGCGCAAACATGAGGAAGAAACCATGAGCACCAAGATCACCGACAACATCACCACCGATCCGAAACTCGATCTCGTCCTGGACCGTGTGGTGCCAGCACCGCGCGCCAAGATCTGGCGCGGCTGGAGCGAACCGGCCTTGCTGAAACAGTGGTTCGCACCGTTGCCCTGGACCATCACCGAAGCCGAGATCGATTTGCGTTCCGGCGGCCTGTTCCGCTTCGTCATGCAATCGCCGGAGGGGCAGAGCTTTCCCAATACCGGCCTGCTACTCGAGGTGGTGCCGCAGCAGAAGATCGTCTTCACCGACACGCTGGTGGCGGGCTATCGGCCGTCGCCCCGCCCCTTCTTCACGGCAGTTTTGACCCTGGCCGATGAAGCCGACGGCACACGTTACATCGCCCGCGCGTTGCACAAGGATGAGACCGATCGCAAGACCCATGAGGATATGGGCTTCCATACCGGCTGGGGCCAGTGCCTCGACCAGCTGGTGGCGCTCGCCAACAAGACCTGATCAACACAATCCATAAAGACAGGAAACAGCAGCATGTGGACAGAACAAAAGATCCTGCCATTCCTCTGGTTCGACGGTAACGGCGAGGAAGCCGTCCAGCATTATCTCTCGATCTTCAAGGATGGGCGCATCCTCGACACCTTGCTCTGGGGCAAGACCAATCCCGAGCTTGAGGGGAAGGTCCTCACCCAGACCTTTGAGATCCAGGGGCAGCGCTTCGTCATCCTCAATGGCGGCCCGCAATTCAAATTCACCGAAGCGATCTCGTTCCTGGTCGCCTGCAAGGACCAGGCCGAGATCGATTACTATTGGGAGAAATTAGGTGCCGGCGGCGAATACGGTCCCTGCGGCTGGCTCAAGGACAAATTCGGCCTCTCTTGGCAGATCGCGCCGAATGCGCTTCACGACATGCTGCAGGACAAGGATGCCGACAAGGCCGCCCGCGCCATGCAGGCAATGATGCAGATGGGTAAGATCGATCTCGCCACGATCGAGAAGGCGTTCAAAGGGTGAGTGGTTTTTCCTCAGGGTTGTATGACTTCGGCGAAGCACGGCTTTCAGTGCGATAGCCGTCGCTTGCCCCCCTCTCCCTGACCCTCCCCCGCGAGGGGGGGAGGGAACTCTGTTGCCCTGCCTTTGTGACCGTTCGAGATGAACCGATTGCGCTCATATCTTCTGTCATGAACAACGATGCTCGATAGGTAAAACAAATTTCTTGCGTTCCCTCCCCCCTCGCGGGGGAGGGTTAGGGAGAGGGGGTGACAGTCGGGATGTCACCGCCGTCGCCCAGTCTGACAGCAGTGTCGGCGGGGTCCATGGGAGAGAGCGCGTTTGCAGTTACCATGGATGCCCGGATCAAGTCCGGGCATGACAGTAAGGGGCAGATCGCCCACCCTGCACGGAAAGGTCAGATTTAATG
>DATMUQ010000067.1:0-5370 GCA_035563795.1 Terriglobales bacterium
GGATCACCCAACCGAGCTCAAGGAAGGCATGGTGTTCGCCATCGAGACCTATTGCCCGGCAACAGACGGCTATTCCGCCGCGCGCATCGAGGAAGAGGTCGTGGTCACCGACAAGGGCTGCTGCCTCATCACGCTGTTCCCGGCGGAGGAGTTGCCGATCTCGGCGCGGTACTAAGCGCGATCACATTCCGCTCGCCCGCACGGAAGCGGGGACCGAGATCTTTAAAGACTGGTTTCTCGCTGACGCGAGAATGAGTGGATGTTGTGCCGCTTTCATCACATCTTTGAAAGCGAGGCCCACGAGCGGGATCTTGGCGGTAACCAGAAGTCCGCCGATGAGGGCGAAATGATCGTGAAAAGCGGGGTGATCGGATTCATGGGGCTCACTCGGCTTGAAGTCAGGGCGATGTTGCCAAGCTCATGGGTTTTGCGTCTGGCAATGCCGTGCTCGTACGGTTATGCGCTCACCTTCTGCCGTAGATGCGGAAAGCGCTGGCTCAGCAATGAGCCCGGATAGTAAGTAGGTTG
The DNA here is from genome assembly GCA_035563795.1 of Terriglobales bacterium. Classification (GTDB taxonomy): domain Bacteria; phylum Pseudomonadota; class Alphaproteobacteria; order Dongiales; family Dongiaceae; genus Dongia_B. Next base: position 529 of record DATMUQ010000067.1, read on the forward strand.
GAACGCCTGGTGCGAGCGGATGTTATCGAACCAGGTGACTACGCGCGGCAGATCTTGCCAGTCCGGCATGCCGAGGTCGTCCATGCGCACCAGCGCCGGCATGATTGTGATGTCGGCGAGGGTTATGTCGCGGCCGAGCAGCCAGGGTCCGCCGCTCTTCTCGATCTCAGCGGCCATGCGCAGATAGCTGCGGCGTAGGCGGTCAAGCGCGGCATCCATTTCCGCTTTTGGGAAGCCAGTTTGCCCCATGGTCAGCATGAATTCGCGCCGCAATGGTTTCGACTCGGCCATAGCTCCGAAACTTTCACGGCTCATATTCTGGAAGCTCGGCAGGAAGGCCAGGTTGAAGGTCGGCACGCGGACTGCTGCAGCAGGCATCTCGTCGGCAAAATGCATCAGCGCACGCATGCGGGCGCGCGCGACCGGGTCTTCTGGGGTGAAACTTATCTCGGGCGCGATTTCATCGAGATATTCGGCAATCACGGTGGAATCGATGACGATCTTGCCGTCGTGATCCAGCGTGGGTACCACCCCATTCGGATTGAGCTTAAGGTAATCAGGCTTGAGCTGGTCGCCTTCAAGTAGATTCAGCTTGATTTCATCGAACGGAATCTTCTTGCCGTTGAACACAAAGCGAACCCGCTGGCTGCAGGTCGATTGCGGGGCATTGTACAACGTGAAGCTCATTTATGTTCTGTATCCTCCCATTTTACGCTGGAAATGATGCGCATTTGAGCGGAACAAATCTACTTGAAATTTACACGCAATTTACTTGAGAATGACGCGCGCGGCCGTTTCAGTAGTTTGGTGCGCAGCCGCCGTTCTTTCCTCCCTTAAGGCTGAGATGGCGGCGTGAATCCTCCACCTTACGCACAGGGCCCCGCAAGGGGCCCCTTTTTTGTGCCCGGAGCGGCGCATCACTCCAAGCCAGTCGGCACGTTCTTGTTTTCCGGCGTGAGCTTCATGCCAGCGGCGAGCGCCATGGTCTCCGCGAGCGCAGCAAAGTCCTTGTTGAGATATTCCTTTGGATCTTTCTGGAGCATGGCGGCGCCGAAATGGCTTTGTAGCACCTCGCGCGTGGCCGCGGTGACCGGCATCGGCACGTCCATCTCGCGCGCAAGCTCGAGCCCAAGATCCAGATCCTTGCGCAACAGCTCGGGCGTGAAGGTGGTGGTCCAGTCGAGATTGACCAGCGCCGGCGACTTGTAGCGGGTGAACATTGAGCCCATCACGCCATTATTGAGGAAGGATAAGAAAGCATGGCGTGGCACGCCCATCTTGTTCACCAGAAGCGTGATCTCGATCAGGTTCTCGATCACCACTCCGAGCATGACGTTGTGCGCGATCTTGCAGATGCGCGCGAGGTCGCCGGCGCCGACATAGGAGACGCCCTGCGGAGCGATCACCTCCATGAGCGGAATGATCGCCTTGCAGGCGGCCTCCTCGCCCGACACCACTGAGGAAAGCCGCCCAGCCTTGATCACCTTGGCATTGCCAGAGACCGGAGCGCAAACGTAATCACTGCCGCGCTCCTTCAGCCTTTTGCGGATGTCGGCGGATTCCTCGACCGAGATGGTCGAGCAGTCGACTGCGACCCTCGGCGCGTTGCCGCCGGAGAGCACGCCGTCCTTGCCGAAATAGACCTCATCGAGGTCCTTGCCCTCGGAGACGATGGAGAACACCACGTCGCAAGCGCCGAGGTCGGACAGTTTGTCGACGATCTTGCCGCCTTTGCCGGCCAGCGGCTCAGCCTTGGCGCGGGTGCGATTCCAGAGGGACACTTTGTGGCCGGCCTTGAGCAGACGTTCCGTCATGGCGAAGCCCATGCGTCCGGTGCCGATCCAGCCGATCTTTTGCGTATTCTTCGACATACTATTCCCCTTCAAGACAACGCTTCGCGCCCGCAGGCTGTGGCGGGCGTTTAGCCGGTCTGACAGCAATGCGCCAGCGCCAAAACCCAATATCTGCTGATCAGGCTGCGTGCTTGTAGTGACTGAGGCAGGGGCATTATCCTGCAAAAAAACGCCGCCGAAAGGCCCGCGCTGAAGGGGCGGCGCGGGGAGGAGCCCCCAATAGCGATGCCGAACGCGGTCAACACCCTTGGTGTGACAGGTGCGTCGGCTCCATCGGTCGGTCGCGACCGGCTGCGCCTTGTCGCCCGCAGTGTGTTTCCGTTCATGGTGGTCGGCGGCATCTGGGAGATCGTGGCCTGGGCCGGAGTATTCCCGAACCGCCTATTCCCGACGCTAGAAGAGGTGGCGCAGACTTTCGTACATCTGACGTTTTCGGGTGTCCTGCCGCATCACGTCGTCGAGACAGTGCTTCGCCTGCTCGCCGGCTTTGCGTTGGCGGGGGTATTCGGTGTGACGGTCGGCGTGCTGATGGGACGGTCGCGGCGCGCCGAGGATATCTTGCTGCCGCTAGTGTCGATCTGCGCGCCAATCCCCGGCCTAGCCTATGCGCCACTGTTCCTGCTCTGGTTCGGATTGGGCGACATGTCCGCCGTGCTGCTGGTCGGCTTCGTTTCGGCGTTTCCTGTGATCTTCAACAGCTGGACCGGCGTGAAGGCGGTGAAGGAGATCTGGGTGCGCTCTGCGCAATCGATGGGCGCCGACAATCGGCGCCTGTTCCGCCATGTGATCCTGCCCGGCGCACTACCGTACATCCTGACCGGCCTACGGCTGGGCTTAGCGCAAGCCTGGCGCATCTTGGTAGCGGTGGAGATGCTGGCCGCTGTGCCCTGGGGGCTGGGCTGGATGATCTTCGGCTCGCGCAAGTTCCTTAACACAGACATTATGCTGGCCGGGATCGCCGTGATCGCCATCATCGGCCTCGTTCTGGAGAAGTTCGCGTTTCAGAAGATCGAGGACTACACCGTTGTGCGCTGGGGGATGGTCACCGCATGAGCGACGACGGCCAACGCACGCGCTCGCTGGTCCGCGCCTTCCTCACGCTTGTGGTTGCCGCGGCATGCTACGAGGCGGCAGCGCGCAGCGGTTACTTCGCCCCTGCACTGCTCCCTACGATCCCGACCGTCGCCAACACCCTGTGGTCGATGCTGGCCGACGGAAGCATGATCGAGCATGCGGCCTTCACACTCTACCGTGTGCTATTCGGCTTTGCGCTGGCGGTTGCCGTCGGCATTCCTCTCGGCATCCTGATGGCGCGCTTCCAGCGCGTGGAAAATTTCTTCCTGCCGCTGGTGAGCGCCCTCATGCCGATTCCCTCCTTCGCGCTGGTACCGCTGTTCATGCTGTGGTTTGGCATCGGCAACCTCACTGCCATCCTGATCGTGTTCTACGCAGCGACCTTCCCCATGATGTTCAATACCTGGTCGGGGGTGCGCTCGGTCAATCCACTGTGGCTGCACGCGGCCAGCACCATGGGTGCCGACGAGCACAAGCTGTTCTGGAAGGTTATCATCCCGGGCGCCTCTCCTTTCATCATTACCGGCATGCGGCAAGCCTTCCTGCGCTCGTGGATCGCGGTGGTCGGCGCCGAGATGATTGCTGCCTCCGACTGGGGGCTCGGCTGGGTGATCTTCGACGCCAAGGAATTTCTCAATACCGACATCATGCTGGCCTCGCTCGTCGTAATCGGCGGCATCGGCTACGTATTCGAGCGTCTGGTGTTCGGCTCGCTCGAGCGGGCGACCGTGCTGCGATGGGGCATGATGCGAGCAGTGAAAGGTTAGCAATGGCGGAGAACGATCCTATTTTGACAACGGTGGATGCACGCGGCGTCGCATACATCACGCTTAACCGGCCCGAAGTCTACAACGCCTATAACGGCGAGCTGATCCAGGCGCTGCTTAAGGCCTACGATGAGCTCGCCGGCCAAAAGCTGCGCGCCGTGGTCATCAGTGGCAAGGGCAAGAATTTCCAGGCCGGCGCCGACATCAACTGGCTCGACTCGACACGCCGTTCCTCGCCGCAGGACAATTTGCGCGCCTCGCGCATGACCGCGGAAGTGGTGCAGCGGCTCAACCTGCTCCCTGTGCCGACGATCGCGTTGGTGCACGGAGCCTGCTACGGCGGCGGCACTGGTATTATCTCGGCCTGCGACATCGTCATCGCCGCCGACAATGCCACCTTCTCGATCGCCGAAGTGAAGATTGGCGTCGCCGGCACCATCATCATCCCCCAGCTCAACGACGCTATCGGCCTGCGCCAGGTGCGTCGCTACGCGCTCACCGGCGAGCGTTTCGACGCACAGGAGGCGCGCCGCATCGGCCTGGTGCACGAAGTGGTGCCGCTTGTCGAACTCGAACCCGTCGGTGAGCGCATGGTCGAGCACCTGCTCTCCAACGGACCGGAGGCAGTGGCGGCGACCAAAATCTGCGCGCTGCGTCATGCCTGGAGCCATCTGGATGAGGCGGCCTTCGCCGGTTTAGTGGAAAGCCACTCCGCCAAGCGGCAATCCGAGGAAGCCGCGGAAGGATTCGCTGCGTTCCTAGGCAAACGTCCGGCGCGCTGGATTCCGGTGCAGACGAAGAAATAGAAACCAGTATGTTGCCTATCGAAATACGCGATGTGTCGCTCATCTACGACACCCCCGGCGGCAAGGTGCCGGGCGTCAAGGACGTCAGCCTCAACATTCAGGCATCCGAATTCTTCTGCATTGTCGGCCCCTCCGGCTGCGGCAAATCGACCCTACTCAATATGATCGCGGGTTTCCTGACACCGGCCTCTGGCGAAATCCGCATCGGCGACAAGACTGTCACCGGGCGCGGCATGGACCGCGGCGTGGTGTTTCAGGACTTCGCGCAGCTTTTCCCCTGGCGTACCGCGCTCGGGAATGTCTCGTTCGGGCTAGAGATGAAGGGTGTGCCCAAAGAGGAGC
>DATMUQ010000068.1:0-8631 GCA_035563795.1 Terriglobales bacterium
TCCCGGTCACTGCATCCTCCGCCAGCCAGCCTTCGAGTGTATCGCCATGAGCGCAGCCATGCGGGTATGCGCGATCATTCCGAGCCATAATCACTGCGGGTGACCGGCGCCGTCATCGCGGGCTGTCGGGCACAGGGCTTGCCGGTCTTCCTGATCGATGATGGCAGCAGTGAGCCGGCGCGCTCCGCTTTGGCCGAGCTTGGGGCCGGCGATCTTGGCGGCGGCCAGTTTTATCGCTGCACGGAGAATCTGGGTAAGGGCGGGGCTGTCCTGCAGGGCTTCCAACTGGCCATGGCGGCAGGGTTCACCCATGCGCTGCAGATCGATGCCGACGGCCAACACGATATCACTGCCTTGCCGCGCCTGCTGGAAGCGGCGCGGGCCCAACCGGAAGCCTTGGTGACAGGCGTGCCGGTCTATGACGCTTCGATCCCGACCGGCCGAGCGATCGGCCGCTGGATCACCCATGTCTGGGTATGGATCGAGACGCTCTCTTTGCAGATCCGTGACAGCATGTGCGGCTTTCGCGTCTATCCGCTGGCAGCGGTGGCCCGATTGCTGGCGGATGGCGAGCAGATCGGCCGGCGCATGGATTTCGACACCGACATCATGGTGCGGCTGTTCTGGCGCAACTGCCCGGTGGTCAATGTGCCGGTTGCGGTCACCTATCCGGCCGACAACACCTCCAATTTCGATCTGTGGCGCGACAATTGTCGCATCAGCCTGATGCATACGCGCCTGGTTTTCACACTGTTATGGCGTTTGCTCAGCGGTGGGTATCGGGGCGTGAAGGAGCGGGCCGGGGATGAATCAGGCCAAGATGGATCGGCGCGGCACTGGGCCTGGATCGGCGAGCGTGGCACGGTCCTCGGGTTGCGCTTTTGCCTGGCGAGCTACCGTCTGCTGGGCCGCCAGGGCTGCCGTGCCGTGCTGATGCCGATCGTGCTCTATTTCTATCTCACCGGGCGGACCCAGCGCGAGGCCTCCGCGAAATTTCTCCACCGCGCCTTCCATCTCAAGGGATGGGGCCGCGTGCCAGGCTTCGCCGATGGCTATCGCCATTTCATGGCATTTGCCATGCGGGGCCTCGATACCTTCATCGGCTGGGCCGGGGCGATGCCGGCGGATCTCATTACGCTCGATGAATTCGCTGTCCTGCGGCAGGCCCAGGCCGATCCGCGCGGCGCGCTGGTCATCGTCGCGCATCTCGGCAATGCCGATATCAGCCGCGCCATGCTCGATGCCAAGACCCGGGAGCGCCTGCTGATCCTGGTCCACACCCGACATGCCGAAAACTACAACAAGGTGTTGAAGGAAGTGCAGCCGGCCGCTGCCATGAACACCCTGCAGGTCAGTGAATTGGGGCCGGATACGGCGATTGCCCTGAAGGAGCGGGTGGATCAGGGGCAATGGGTGATCATCGCCGGTGACCGCATCCCGGTGAACAGCGAGGGACGTACCGTCGAGGCATCCTTCATGGGTGGGCGAGCTCCGTTCTCCGTCGGTCCTTATATTCTCGGATCATTGCTGGAATGCCCGGTCTATCTGCTGTTCTGCCTGCGTGAGGACGCGCATTACCGGCTCTATTTCGAGAAATTTGCCGACGAGATTTCCCTGCCGCGCGCCGAGCGGGCTGAGCGCTTGCGCTTTTACGCCGAGAAATTCGCGGCGCGCCTGCAGGATTATGCGTTGCGTGACCCGTTCCAATGGTTCAATTTTTTCGACTTCTGGGCGCCGGCCGGCAAGCAAGCCAAGCAATGGTCGGCGACAGGAAAAACCAAGCAGGCAAGCCAATGATCTCGGCCGAAGTCGATATTGTCGCACAGTTCTATGACCTCGACCCCATGCAGGTCGTCTGGCATGGCAATTATGCGCGTTTCCTTGAACAGGCGCGCTGCGCGCTGCTCGACAAGATCGGCTACAATTATCCGCAGATGGATCAGTCAGGCTTCATGTGGCCGATCGTCGAAATGCAGACGAAGTTCGTCCGGCCGATCCGCTTTGCCCAGGCCATTCGGGTCGAGGCGAACCTGCTTGAATACGAGAACCGGCTGAAAATCAGCTATCGCTGCCGGGACAAACTGTCGGGCGCAGTGCTGACCAAGGCGCATACCGTCCAGGTCGCGGTGGTGATGGCAAGCGGCGAGCTCTGCCTGGAATCGCCGCCGGTCCTGATCGAAAAGGTGCGGGCATTGCTATGAAGCGGTGGCTCGTTATTTGCCTTCTCTGCCTGCTCGGTGCGACAACAGCTGCGGCGGACGACGCGCAATTCGTGACACCGTTGAAGCCGGGCAGCGTGCTGCGTGGCCATTTCACCCAGGAGCGCTCGCTGCAAGGTTTCCAGGCGCCGCTGAAAAGCGAGGGCACGTTCCTGGTGGCCGAAGGGAAGGGGGTCATCTGGAAGGTCGAGAAGCCCTTCGCAACCACCACCGTGATCACGCCCGCCGGCCTGGTGCAGAACGCGCAAGGGACGGAGACATTGCGCCTGCCAGCCTCCCGCATTCCCTTCATCGCCAAGCTCTACGACATGCTGAGCGGCACGATGACTGGCGACATGAGTGGCCTGAAGCAGCAATTCGACGTCAGGACGGCGGGCAGCGCCAGCGACTGGACGTTGCAGCTGACGCCGAAAGCCGGCCAGGCGGTCAGCAGCGATCCCCAGAACATGCCGATCCGCGCGCTCGATATCGCCGGCGGCCAGTATGTGAAATCGGTCGATATTCAACGCCAGAACGGCGACCGCGACCTGCTGACTTTTACCGACCAGGCGGTTGACGCCGCGGCGCTGTCGGCGGACGAACAGGCCTTGCTGACGGGCGCCAAGTCAGAATGAGGCGCTTGCTGGCGGCCGCTTGGCTGGTTCTCGTCATCCTGCTGGCGTTGCATCTGGTCTGGCGAGTGCTGACGGGGGTCAATTTCAGCACCGATTTTCTCGCCTTGCTGCCGCGCGAAGCCGACACGCCGCTGATGGAGCGGATCAACCAGGATGTCACCGATCATTTCGCCCGTCGCCTGGTGCTGCTGGTTGGTGATCCGGATCCCGCCAAGGCGCGGGCGGCGGCGCAGGAGATCGGTGATCGCCTCGAGAAAAGCGATCTGCTGACGGTCACCAGTAACGCCTATGGCGGCGAGCGTCTGAAGCAGCTCGGCGCCCTCTATTTCCCGTATCGGCGCAATCTGTTGTCGGACCAGGACCGTGAGCTGCTCCGCTCCGGTCGTGGCGCTGATGTCGCGCGCAATGCTTTGGCGCAGATCTACGGCTTTGCCGCGGTAGCCGATTCAAGGCTGATCGCCAGCGATCCCTTCTTGTTGCTGCAATCCTATCTGACACATCTGCCGGTGCCGCTCTCGCGCCTCAGTCTGCAGGACGGCTTCCTGGCGACGCAGGATAACGGTGTCACCTGGGTCCTGGTTGGCGGCACCATCAAGGGCGCGCCCTTTGCGCTGGGTTTCCAGAAGCAGTTATTTGCCGTGCTCGATCCCGCCATTGCGCAATTGCAGCAGCAATCGCCGACTCTGCAGGTGAAGCGGCTGGGGGCGGTGTTCTTCGCCGCGGCCGGCTCGCAGGTCGCATTGCAGGAGACCTCGACCCTCGGCACGTTGTCGACCATTGGATCGGCCTTGCTGCTGCTGCTGGTCTTTCGCCGCGTGGCACCGCTCTGGCAGAACCTGCTGGTGATCGGCATCGGCGCCGGTGCGGCGCTATCGCTGAGCATGCTGCTCTTCGATCAACTGCATGTGGCCGTGCTGCTGTTCGGCGTCAGCCTGATCGGCATCGCCGTCGATTACGGCATGTATTATTACAGCTGCCTGTTCGAGCCCAGCCTGTCCGACCCGCGCCAGCGCCTGCGCAGCATTTCTGCCGGAATCGGCCTCGGCTATATCACCACGGTCCTCGGTTATGCCGTGTTGATCCTGGCGCCATTCCCTGGTTTGCGGCAGATCGCGATTTTTTCCCTGATCGGCCTCTCGGCCGCCTTCGTCAGCGTCGTGCTGTGGTTTCCGATCCTCGACCGCAATGCGCCGGTACGGCATGGTAGAGCGCTGCTGCAAGCGGCGACCGTGCCCTGGGATTTCTGGGAACGGTCATTGTGGCGGCGCTGGCGCTATGGCTTGGTTGCCGGCTTCGCTTTGGTCGGCCTCTTCGGCCTCTGGCGCTTGCAGGTCGATGACGATGTGCGGCATCTGCAGTCGCTTTCCGGCGATATCCTGCAACAGCAGGCGGATATCCAGCGCATCATCGGCACCGTCAATTCCAACCAGTTCATGCTGGTGCAGGGCGACAATGACGAGGAAGCTTTGCAGCGGGAGGAGGCGCTGGCGCCGATCCTCGCCCAGCAGGTGAAGGATCATAATCTTGCCGGCTATCAGACCATCGCCGCCTTCCTGCCATCGGCGCAGCGCCAGCGCGAGAACCGTGCCCTTATCGGCGATAAATTGGAGCAGCCCTATCTCGCCCAGCAGCGCCAGCAGCTGGGATTGCCGGCACCGCCCCCTGACCAGGCACTGCCGGCCGACGATGTCCTCAGCCTGCAGCAGGCCATGTCGGCGGGTCCGGCAAATCAGCCTTTGCCGTTCTTGCGCGAACTGCTGCTGTCGCCGGGCCTGCATCTGGTGCCACTGGATGGTCTGAACGATCCTGCCGCCTTGCGGGCCGCGGTCGCCGGCGTTCCGGGCGTCCATGTCATCGATCCGACCGGCGACTATACGGCCCTGTTCGGCAAATATCGTCACCGCGCCATCTGGCTCATCGGTCTTTCCATTGTCCTGATGATGGTGGTGCTGATCTGGCGCTATGGCTGGCGGGGCGCGGTGCGGGTGAAAGCGCCCTCCGTCACGGCCATCATCGCGGCGACCGCCTGTATCGGCCTGCTCGGCCAGGGTTTCACCTTTTTCCATGTCATGGCACTGATCCTGGTCCAGTCGATCGGCGTCGATTACGCGGTCTTTTGCGCCGAATGCGCCGCGGACAAGCGGCCGATTACCATGCTCGGCATCTGGTTATCGGCGCTGAGCACGATCCTGTCCTTCGGCCTCCTGGCTTTCAGCCAGGTGACGGCTGTACACGCCTTCGGCCTCACCATGTTGGTGGGGATCGTTTTTGCGTTCCTGCTGGCTCCGCTGGCGGGTGGCGCCAAGGTCAAGCGTCGGCTGGGCAGCGCCGGCCCGGCGTGCTAAGGAGCGGTCCCGGAAGCCGTGGATGTGCCCGGCCGGACGAACCGATTGTCGATGATGAAAGCTCTTGCCGCCCTCTTTATCGCCGCTGCCCTGCTGGGCGGCTGTGCGAGCCCGGCCCTGGAAAGCCGTGGCGGCCCTGGCGACACGGCGGTTCTCCTGGCGCCGGACGTGCGGCTCGATTTGCCGGAACCGGGGGCCATGAGGCGCTCGATCGAGGCGGTGCAGATGGTCACCGCCCATCACGACGGCAATAACATCACCTTCGAGGCACATCTCAGCATCACCCCTGAACGGGTCCTGCTGGTCGGCGTCGATGTCACTGGCCAGCGGCTGATGACGGTGACCTGGCGCGGGCGGCAGATCGAGGTGCAGGCGGCGCCGGCTCTGCCGAAGGATGTCCGGCCTGGTGCAGTGCTCGCCGATCTACTGGTGCTCTACTGGCCGGAAGATGTCGTCCGCCAGGCTTTGCAGAAGTCCGGTGCGGCGCTGGCAGCCGATGCGGCCAGCCGGACGGTCACCCTGCATGGCAAGCCGATCCTGCAGGCAAGCTATCATCAGGGCAGTGCCGATCCTTGGCATGGTGGATTGCATTATCGCAATTTCGCCTGGGGCTATGACATCGACGTGGACACCATCCAGGTGACGCCGTGAGCAAGGCGTCGCTACCATCGACGCCGCTGGGTGTCCCGGCCATCGGCATTGTCTCGCCGCTGGGATCCGGAAGGGAAGCCGTGGCCGATGCGCTCCTCCGCGGTAGCCGGGACGGATTGATCGCCGATACTGCGCGTGTGCCAGGCAAGATCATCCGGGTCGGTGCCTTGCGCGGCGAGCTACCGCCTCTGGCACCGGTCTTTGCTGCCGATGCCTGCCGCAACAACCAGGCGATGGCAGTGGCCCTGCGGCAGATCGAGGAGGATGTGGCGCGGGTCGCGGCGCAATATGGCCGGCACCGGATCGCTGTTGTGCTCGGCTCCAGCACCGGTGGCATCGCCGAGGGCGAGGCGGCCTATGACACAGTGCGGCGCAAAGGTGCCTGGCCTGACTCTTTTCAATACCGGCAGCAGGAGGTTGGCGGCCTGGCCAGTTTCGCGGCCCGCTTCCTGGGGCTGACCGGGCCGGCTTATTCCGTTGCGACGGCTTGTTCCTCCAGCGGCAAGGCCTTTGCCTCGGCGCGTCGCTTGATCAAGCTGGGTGTCTGCGATGCCGCCATCGTCGGTGGCGCGGATACGCTCTGCGGTATGACGGCCAATGGCTTCAGCGCGTTGGAGGCAGTGTCGCCCGGCCTCTGCAATCCCTTCAGCCGCAATCGTGACGGCATCAATATCGGCGAGGCAGCGGCCGCCTTTCTGCTGACGCGCGAGGCGGCCGAGATCAATCTTCTGGGTATGGGCGAAAGCTCCGACGCGCATCATGTCAGTGCGCCGGATCCGAGCGGGCAGGGGGCTTACCAGGCGATGCGGCTTGCCTTGGCTGATGCCGGCCTCGCGCCCGCCGATATCGGCTATATCAACCTGCACGGCACGGCCACGCCGCTCAACGATGTCATGGAAGGAAAGGCGGTGCACCAGCTCTTCGGCGCTGCAACGCCCTGCAGTTCCACCAAGTCGATGACCGGCCATACCTTGGGTGCGGCCAGCGCCTGCGAGGCGGCTTTCCTCTGGCTCTCCTTGCATCCCAGTTACAATGATGGCCGGTTGCCGCCACATCTCTGGGATGGCGCGCCGGATCTGGCGATCCCGTCCTTGAACCTGGTCGCCGGCGGCGTGCGGGTCCCGGCCGGCAAGCGGGCGATGCTGAGCAACTCCTTTGCCTTCGGCGGCAGCAATTTCGCGCTCATCCTGGGGCAGGGCGGATAAGGCGATGACTGCCGGAGATTCCCTGCCGCTCTATCCGATCGACACCCTGCTGCCGCATGCGCGGCCGATGGTCCTGCTGGACCGGGTCGCGGCGCGGCAGGCGGATGGTCTGGTGACGGAACTCGCGATCCGCCCTGGCTTGCCCTTCTATCGCGAGGGGCAGGGGATTGCCGCACATGTCGCCCTGGAATGGATGGCGCAGAGTTGCGGTGCGCATGTCGGTGCCGTCGCCGCGGATCGGGGCGAGGCCGTGCGTATCGGCTTTCTGCTCGGCACGCGGGATTTCCGCAGCGACATCGACTGGTATACGACTGGAGAGATCGTCCGGGTCGCGGTGCAACTGGTCTATCATGAGGGTGAGACAGCGGTGTTCGATTGCCAGGTCGACTGCGCCGGGGCGATCGTGGCGCAGGCGCAGCTGACGGTCTATCAGCCCGCAGATATGGCGGCTATGCTGGCAAGCCAGGGAATCGTCCCGGACAAGGGAACGTGAGCAAGGGATCGTGAGCGGAACGGCGATGACGACGGATAAGCGCATCCTGGTGACGGGGGCCAGCAAGGGGATCGGTGCGGCCATTGCCCGGCGCCTGGGGCTGGCCGGCTATCGCCTGGCGGTGCATTACGGCCAGGATCTCGCCGGCGCCACGACCGTTGCAGAAGCCATCCGGCAAGCAGGCGGCCAGGCCGAGCTGTTGCAATTCGATGTCGCCAACCGCGCCCAGGTGAGCAGCGTGCTGGAGACCGATATCGAGCGCCACGGCGCCTATTGGGGCGTGGTGTTGAATGCAGGCATCGCCCGGGATGGCGCCTTCCCGGCCCTCAGTGACGAGGATTGGGATGCCGTGCTGACCACCAATCTCGATGGCTTCTACAACGTGCTGAAGCCGATCACCATGCCGATGGTGTCGGCTCGGCGCGGCGGGCGGATCGTCACCCTGTCGTCGGTCGCGGGCATTACCGGCAATCGCGGCCAAGTCAATTACAGCGCGGCGAAGGCCGGCATCATCGGCGCCACCAAGGCGCTGGCCCTGGAACTGGCAAAACGGCAGATCACCGTCAATTGTGTGGCGCCGGGCATCATCGATACCCAGATGACGGCCGAGTTGCCAATGGACGAGGTGCTGAAAATGATTCCCATGCGACGCCTCGGTACGGCCGACGAAGTGGCGGCGCTGGTGGCCTTCTTGTGCTCAGACGATGCCGGCTATATCACCCGCCAGGTTTTTTCGGTTAATGGTGGATTGGTCTGATGCGCCGCGTTGTCGTCACAGGAATTGGCGGTGTCACCGCCTTGGGCAATGACTGGCCCGGCATCCGCGCGCGTCTGGAACGTGGTGAGACGGCCATCCGCTACATGGCGGAATGGGAGCGTTTCGACGGCATCAATACCCGTCTGGCGGCACCGGTCCTCGACTTTGCCGCCAGCCAGCTCTACCCCCGCAAGAAGACCCGGACCATGGGGCGCGTCGCCGGCATGTCGGTCTATGCCAGCGAGCAGGCCCTGGTCATGGCTGGCTTGCGCGATGATCCGGTGATCCAGAGCGGCCGGACCGGCATCGCCTATGGCTCGTCCTTTGGCAGTCCGCCCCCGGTGGTC
>DATMUQ010000069.1:0-2963 GCA_035563795.1 Terriglobales bacterium
TCGGCGCCGACGGGCCGCACCTCGCCCTCGATCTCGTGGCGTTATTTCGCCGGCGCTATCCGCTGATCACCCTGGAGCTGGTGCTCGGCAATGCCACCCAGACCCTGCAGGCGGTGCAGCAATCGGAAGTCGACATCGCCATCGTCGCCAATCCGCTGGCCGATCTCCGGCTCGCCCGCCAGGCCCTGATCACCCAGGACATGATGGTGCTGGTGCCCCGCGGCCATGCTTATGCCGACCGCAAGCAGGTCGCGCTCAAGGACCTCGCCGACCAGCCGCTGATCTTCCGCGAGCACGGCTCCAATACCCAGCGCCTGCTGGAAGCCGCCTTGAAGAAAGCCGGGTTGAACCTGCCACCGGTGCTCACTGTCGGCAGCCGCGAGGCGATGATCGAGGCCGTCTCACGCCAGATCGGCATCGGCTTCATCTTCAACCGCGAACAGAACCAGGATCCGCGCAGCCAGGCGGTGCCGCTGCGTGAGCTGCGCGGCGCCAACCGCAACATGCTGATCTACCTGAAACCGCGCCGCCGCCGCCGCGCCGTCGCGGCCCTGCTGGAAGTCGCGAAGGATTTCGTGTGATGCGACGCCGCGCTCAATAAAGCCGCGTGCGGTAGCTCTCTTCGGTCATGCGCTCGGAGGTTTCCGGATCGAGACCTTCGATCTGATCGGCAAGCACGCGGCCGAGACTGGGGAAATCGGTCTTGCCAATATGTTTGTCGCTGTTCCAGAGATCGGAGCGGATCACCGACTTGCCGCAATGCATATAGGCTTCCTCGACGGTGACCCGGATCGCCGCGCGCGGCGGCTTGCCTTGCGCCGCCAATGCCTCCAGCACGGCCGGGGCGGTGACGATCTCGGCCCGGCCATTGACCCGCAACGTCTCGTCGCGGCCGGGCAGGAAGAACAGCAGGCCGATGCGCGGATTTTCCAGGAGATTATGCAAACCGTCGCAGCGGTTGTTGCCGACCCGGTCGGGGATCAGCAGCGTCTTGTCGTCAGCGACATGCACGAAGCCGGGGGCATCGCCCTTGGGCGAGGCATCGAGCCGCCCGGCCGCATCGCTGGTCGCCATCACCAGGAAGGGCGATAGCGAAATGAAGTGGCGGAAATGCTTGTCGATGAAGCTGAGCTGCTTCTTCAGGGCACGCGGCGTCGGCGTGCCGTAATAGTCCCGCAGGCTCGCCGCATCGGTGATTGTCGTTGCACCGCCGGCTGCGTCATGCCCTGCCATCTTATCCTCGTCTCAATGCTTGTCGCCTGGATCGGCAACGATAGAAGCCCCGCCTGGGGCGGTCAATTCGGCGAGTTCACCGTCACCGCGCAGTGACTGGCGGAAACGGAAGGCACCCGAACAGGCGGTACCGACATTGAGCAGGCCAAAGAGCGCGATCAACCCGCCTGGCCCCAGCAGATGCAGCAGAGGCGTTGCCACCACGCTCGCTACAACGATGCCGAGATTCTGCATGACGATGCGCAGCGCGAAGATCTTGCCCACCTGGTCCGGCGCCGTGGTGCGACGGATCAATTCGAAGAAAGGAATGTCGATCATCGGGCTGCCAAGGCCGGCGAGAACACCGCCGATCGCCAGCCAGGTCATGTTGGGTGCCAGCAACCAGGACATGTAACCGAGCCCCATCAGGCCGCGCCCGACCAGCATCGTCAGCATCACCGGCAATTGCTTCATATTGCCGAGGACGAGATTGCAGATCAGCGAGGCGGCGGCATAGATGCCGATGGTGAGGCCATAGAGATCGAGGCCGCCGCTGCTCGACTGCGTAGCACTGGTCTGCAGCAGCAGGCTGAGGCCGATCATGGCGCCGATCATCCAGGAGGCGAAGCCGAGTGCCGTGCCGAGCAGGTTGAAGCGCAGCCAGGGATGCGTCATCGCCATGCGCACGGCAGCACCGAGATCGCTGAGCCAGTATGGCCGGGTGCTGGTCGCTGGCAGCGCCTGGAATTGCAGCGAACCGACCTTCAGCAAGGTGGCGATCGAAACCAGGAAGGTGATCGAATCCAGGGTGAAGAAATGGGTGACCGGCAGGAAACTGGCGCAGAGCGCGATGATGCCGCTGGAGCCGATGCGGGCGACCCGCTTGGTGCCGTCGGTCAGCGCATTGAGAGCGCGCAGCTCCGTCGCATTGCGCGCGAGGCCTGTCATCGCCGCCTGCAGGGTAGGATCGAAGATCGCCCCCAAAGCCGCCATCAGCACCGCCACGCCATAGACCAGCGGCAGTCCCAGCGGCAGATGCAGCATCTCGACCACGGGCAAGATCAACACCGCAACAGCACGGATGGCATCAAGCGCGATCATCAGGCGTCGGCGTTCGATGCGATCGGCGAGCGAGCCGCCGATCATGCCGGCAAGCGTGATGCTGAGCGCCTGGGCGGCCACCAGATAGGTGGCATTGCCGCCGACCAGGCTGACGGCGAACCAAGCGAGTGCCACGCCATAGAGATTGTCACCGATGACGGAACCGATCTGCCCCACCCACAGCCAGGCAATGCGGCGGTTGGCAAGGGGGGCGAAGAGTCTCATCGGTCAGTCATCTGAACTCGGGATCAGCCGGTGCTGCCGGCGGCAGCGGCCTAACTGGCTTGCGCCTCGATCAGCTGGCCGGTCGCGGTGAAATCCGGGCTGGCAAGGCGGACGAAGGCTTCGGTGATGTCTTCTGGCAGCGGCCGCATCTCCGGATTCTCACCGGGGAAAGCCGCCTGCCGCATCTTGGTGCGGGTGGCGCCGGGGTCGATCAGATTGGCGCGGATCGGCGTCACGTTCTCGACTTCCTGGGCATAGGAACGGACCAGCGCTTCCAGCGCCGCCTTGCCCATCGCATAGGCAGACCAATAGGGCCGCGGATTGCTGGCAACCTTGCTGCTGACGAAAATGGCGCGGCCGGCATCGGACTGGCGCAGCAACGGATCGACGCTGCGGATCAGGCGCCAATTGGCCGTCAGGTTGAC
>DATMUQ010000070.1:0-2283 GCA_035563795.1 Terriglobales bacterium
CATAGAGGATCTGGAAGGCCGGCGAGAGAAAGGCGCAGAGATCTTCGGCGGCATCGCCTAAAGCGGGGCATTGCCAGTCGATCAAACGCAACCCTTGCGGCCCGAGGATCAGATTGCCGGGCCCGACATCGGTATGCAACAGGCTGCGCCGCAACAGCACCGGGCAGTCGACCGGTGTTGGCCGCAGCCGCAGCAATTCATGCCGCCGGTCCATCTGGGCGAGAAACTGGTCGCCCTGCGCGAGGATATCCGTCGGCATGACCGGGACGTCACGAAAGCCGTCGACGGTCAGTTGATGCTGCCGCTTCAGCAATGCTGCCACGGCCGCGAGGCTCGGTGCCTCTGCAGCGGCGGCACTCGAACCGGGCCAGGTCGCGCCCTCATGGAAGGCATAGATCAGGATCATGCCATGATCCGGATCGTCGACAAAGTCGATGAGGCGCGGGGCGATGCCGAGCGGCCCCAGGATGCTGAGCGCCCGCATCTCCGCGCGCGCGAGATTAGGAAACAGCGTCAGTTCATTGCTGAGCTTGAAACGCTTGACCACCCAATCGCCGAATGGCCCGATCAGGCGAAAGACCTGGTTGAGATAGCCACCTGCCAGCGGCTTGCAGACGATCGACGTCACCGCGCAATTGGTGCGCTCGACCGCCAGCCGGACTGGATCAAAAGTAGATGGCACCCCATCCGTCCGCGTCGCCATCATGGCTGACCAGGCCTTTGCCATAATCGTTCCCCGAAAGACCGATGCGATGCCCTGCCCATCCGCTCACATCGCCGTCAAAGCGGCCTGCGCCAGCCATTTGTGGAAGCAATGGGTCGGCGGATCCATGTGTGGCGAGAACACGCCGCCCGCATAAGCCGGCGACTGCCGCCCCTTCTGCATCCGCTCAACGACATCGACATCTTCGGCGAAAACCGTCTTCCAGGTGGCGAGATTGGCCGCCCGCGTCGCCGCATAGGTTTCCGACTTCGACTGATCGCCGACATAATAGATTTCCAGCCGCTCGATGGTCCGATCGACGGCAACGGGTTCCAGCAGGATCGAGAAATAATGGTCCTGATGAATGCCAAGCAGGACGTTCGGGAAGAAGGCGGCATATTCAGCGGCCCGCGCCCATTTCGCCGGCAGGCTGGGGAAATGCGGCAGATCGGGGCCGTCTTTCACCAGCAGCGGCGAATAGGCCGTGCTGCCCTGCCCGGCAAAGGTTCCGTCCTCGGCGATGTTGTAGTGGTCTTCAAGCCGCGAATAGCTGTTCAACCCGGGATGGATCACCGGCAGATGATAGGCCTCGCAATAATTCTCGACGGCGAGCTTCCAGTTGCAATTCACCGTCAGCTGCAGCGATGAATCGGCACCGGCATGACGAATTTCCTGCATGTCGAAATCGCCCCAGCGTGCACGCAGCGGCGCCGAGAAGGTGTCGAAATCCTCGGCATCGCCGGAGACATTGACATAGATCATGTCCCAGAAGACGGCGCTGCGTACTTCCTTCAAGCCATGCTGCGCCTTGTCGAAGCCATCGCAAGTGTGCTGCTTCGGGCCGCCGATATTCGGTGTCGCGATCAGCTTGCCCTCAAGATCATAGACCCAGGCATGATACGGGCAGCGGAAGCTGCCTTGTACGTTACACGCCTTGTCCAGCAAGGTCGCACCGCGATGGCTGCAGACATTGTGGAAAACGGCGATGCTGTTGTCGCGCCGGCGCACCATCAGCAGCGGCAGGCCCATCAGATCGAATGGCTTGGCATCGCCGGCCTTGGGGATGTCTTTGCCGAAGCCGATGCAGGTCCAGGTGCGGGCCAGCACCTTGTCACGCTCGAAGCGGGCAAAATCGGCACTGGCATAAGCCTCATTCGGCAGCCCGGAAGCCAGGTCGATCGGCTGCAGCACACGCTGCATCGCCAGCGGGTCAAAAGGCAGGCGGGCGGTTGTCATCGGCTCAATTCCGGCGGGCATAGTCATTACTTTCGGCTCGAAGTGATCATCGCAGTCTCAGGCGATTGACGTCGCCTGTGAAGCATCATTAATTTAATCCATCCATGAGAGATTGTTATGCTGCATGGAAGATCGAGCCTGCCGGTTGCGACGGACAGGTTCGTTAAATAGGAGAATTTATAAATTATATGAATAGGTTAAGGCGCCTCCTTCCGCCCGTCTCCAGCCTCGTCGTGTTCGAGGCAGCCGGCCGTTTGAATAACTTCACGGCTGCCGCCCAGGAGCTGAACGTGACCCAAGCAGCGGTCAGCCGCCAGATCCTTGGCCTGGAGGCGCATCTCGGC
>DATMUQ010000071.1:0-3348 GCA_035563795.1 Terriglobales bacterium
CCTGCCGCAAAAACCGGGGGCAATCTGGGCGCCGCGCCGCGCCGGCCCGTCATCGATGTCGAGGAGGACTGACCCCTTATGATCCTGATCCGCCATGGCCAGTCGGAATTCAACGTCGTCTTCAACAAGGAACGCCGTGACCCCGGCATTCGCGATGCACCCTTGACCGCCCATGGCCGTGGCCAGGCGGAAGAAGCCGCGCGACAACTGGCAATCCATATCCGCGATGGCCGCAAGATCCGGCGGCTGATCGCCAGCCCTTATACCCGCGCCGTGCAGACCGCGGTCATCATTGCCGAGGCGCTTGACCTGCCGATCGAGATCGAACCGCTGATCCGTGAACATGCGGCTTATCACTGCGATATCGGCACGCCGGCCAGCGAGCTAGCGACGCTGTGGCCCCGGCTCAGCTTCGGCCATCTCACCGAGACCTGGTGGTCGTCGCTCGATGAAAGCGAAGCGCAACTGCTGGAACGCTGCCGGCATTTCCATCAGCGCGTCGCCACCTGGCAGGACTGGCAGGAGATCGCCGTCGTCAGCCATTGGGGCTTCATCCGCGGCCTCACCGGCCATGAAGCGCGCAATGCCGAATTGGTGGCTTTCGATCCGCATCGAAGCAAGGGGCTGGCACCGGCATGAGTCTCCTTCGGTCGGAACCGACAGCGCCCACGTCGCTGCGTTTGGCGGATCAACCCCCATACAACGGCTGATGAATGAGACCCGCTGTCACCTTCGGTCAACCGCCGCAGATCGAGACCGAGCGCCTGACGCTGCGGCCGATCCGCGACAATGATCTCGAAGCACTGCACGCCATTCTGAGCGATCCCGAGACCATGCGCTATTGGTCGAGCCTGCCGCATAAGGACCGGGCCGAGACCAGTACCTGGATTGCCGCCAACCGCGCCGTCGTCACCGCCGGGACGGCGCTCGAATACGGCGCCGAGTATCAAGGCCGGTTGATCGGCCGTGCTATCCTGTGGAACGGCAACGAGCTCGGCTATATTTTCGACAAGGCCCATTGGGGCCAGGGCTTCGCCGGCGAGGCCGTCACCGCCCTGATCGATTTCGCTTTCCTGCTCCGGGGCCTGTCCGAGATCACCGCCGATATCGATCCCCGCAACCGCGCTTCGGACAAATTGCTGCGGCGCCTCGGCTTCCGGCCCACGACCTATGCGGAACGCACCTTCTGCATCGGTGGTGAATGGTCCGACAGCCAATACTTCGCCCTCAGCCGCGAGGATTGGCTGGCGCGAAAGAAGTAAGGCGCGCCACCGGTTGCGAACCGTCGCTCGCCCCCTCTCCCCGACCCTCCCCCGCGAGGGGGGAGGGAGCTCAACGCGACTATTTTAGCGATCGCGCCACAGAACAGCTGGTGGTCCTTTCGACTGCTTCAGACGAGCCGCCTGCCTCAGCGCAGTTTGAACCGCCGCGGTTTCACAAAGACCCTTTCGGCAGCACTCCCTCCCCCCTCACAGGGGAGGGTCGGGGAGAGGGGGAATACGGCACTCAGCCCATGCAAGATGAAACTGTGAGTGCCATAACGCCTCTCACAAATTGACGCCTTTCATGCCGGCCGGGGTGTAGCGCTCGCCGATGGCGGCACCGAGTGGCAGGGCTTCATCCAGCAGCTTGAGGTCGGCGGCCGATAGTTTCACCGTGGCGGCGGCGACATTCTCTTCGAGATACTTGATCCGCTTGGTGCCGGGGATCGGCACGATCGGGCTGCGGTTGTCCTTGGCCGATTGCGCCAGCAGCCAGGCAAGCGCGATCTGGCCCGGCTTGCAGCCTTTCTCCTTGGCCAGCTTCTCCACCGGCGCCAGCAGCTGCAGATTGCGGTCGAGATTGCCGTCGGTAAAACGCGGCGACTGGCGGCGGAAATCATCAGCGGCGAGGCTATCGATACTGGTGAGCGCCCCGGTGAGGGCGCCGCGACCGAGCGGCGAATAGGCGACCAAGGCAGTGCCGAGCTCGCGACAGGCCGGCAGAATCTCGGCCTCGACATCGCGGGTCCACAGCGAATATTCGCTCTGCAAGGCAGCGATCGGATGGATCACAGCGGCCTTGCGCAAGGTTGCGGCGGAGACCTCGCTCAAGCCGATGGCGCCGATCTTGCCTTCCTGCTTCAGCGCCGCCAGGGTGGCGACCACGTCCTCGATCTTCTGCATCGTGTCGAAGCGGTGCATGTAATAGAGATCGATGTGCTCGATGCCCAGCCGCTGCAATGACGCCTCGCAGGCGCTGCGGATATAGGCCGGGCTGTTGTCGATGCGACGGTCATAGTTGCCCTTTTGGCGCACGATGCCGAATTTGGTGGCAAGCCGGATCTTGTCGCGGCCGACTTCCTTGATGAAGCGACCGACCTGTTCCTCGTTATGGCCGATGCCATAGGTGTCGGCGGTATCGAAGAAGGTGACGCCGAGATCAAGCGCCTTTTTCAGGGTGCCGATCGATTCCGCTTCATCGGCTGTGCCATAGAATTCCGACATGCCCATGCAGCCGAAGCCGAGGGCGGAAACGGTGAAACCGGCATGCGGGATCATGTGCTGCTGCAACATCAGTGTGGTCTCCGTGAAAGGCCTGCGGAAAGAAAGAACGCGAAATGACGAGCCGGCCGGAAATGCTGAGCCGGCGGCCGGAAAAGCGCAGGAGACAAATCTAGGAAGTCGCCGGCTTTGCGAAAACGGCGAATTATGGCATTTGGTTTTGCAAATATGCAAAATACCGCCGCGGATGCCGCGGTTTAAACCGGTGTAATGGATGAAACGCCCATGAACCAACGCCAGCAGCTGACCGATGCCTGGAACTGGGACGATCTCCGGCTGTTCCTGCCGGTCGCCCGGTCCGGCAAGCTGACCGAGGCTGCCAGCCTGCTCGGCCTCAGCATTTCCACCGTGGCGCGGCGCCTGAGCCAGCTCGAGGCGGATCTCGGCCTCACCTTGTTTTTACGCAGCCAGGCGGGCTATGCCCTGACCGAGGACGGCCAGCGCCTGCTGGCCAAGGCGGAAAGCGTCGAGACCGCCATGTTCGGCGTCAATCGCCTGGCCGATGCGGTGGCGACCCGCGGCCATGTCCGGATAGCCCTGCCGGAGGGCTTCGCCGTGCAGATCATCCTGCCGCGGCTGGGGCATTTCCAGGCCGCCCATCCCGCCATCGCCCTCGACCTCATCACCGGCCCGTTCAGCCTCGATCTGATGCGCCGGGAAAGCGATATCGCGCTGCGCCTGGTGAAGCCGACCGATAATGACCTTGTCATCCGCAAGCTCGGCCGCATGGCCCATGGCATCTATGCCAGCCGGGAGCTGAAGGAAAAACACGCCCGCAAGCTGCCGAAACTGGCTTGGCCGGCGG
>DATMUQ010000072.1:0-6452 GCA_035563795.1 Terriglobales bacterium
TGGGAAATGGCGCTTGAAGCGCGACGCCAATCTGCTGACGCTCGTCGGTTGAAGCAGCGGCCCTGCGCTGCCGCGATCAAGCCGCTGGCTGCGGATCAGGCCGGCTCGCCGAGCCATTTCCCCATGATCACGCGTGGCGCGACCTCATAGCCGAGATGCTCATAGAAGGAGACCACCTTGGTGTTGGTCTCGCGCACCAGGAGCTGGGCCTTGACCACGCCCCGTTGGCGCAGCCATTCCTCGCCCGCCTGCACCATGTCGCGGCCAATGCCGCTGCCGCGGGCATCAGGGACCGCAGCGACGTAATAGAGCCAGCCGCGATGGCCATCATGGCCGATCATGACGCTGCCGACGATGCGGCCGGTCTCATCTTCGCCAACCAGCACATCGGAGCAGGCGCCCGCTTTGGCGAAGCGGAAATCGGCGGCAGGATCATTGTAGCTCGCGACCAGATCGCAGACGCGCCACACCTCGACGACGCTGGACTCGTCTTCCAGCCGAGCGCTCCTGATGGTCAAAGGCATGATACGGGGACTCCGGGTGAAGGTGAGTTCAATAGAGTTTGATCTCAAGAACGAGATCCGTACAGCGATGCGCGATGCCGGCCTCTGTCAGACGGGCCGACAGCGTGTTGATATCCTGCTCCCGCATACCATGCGTGAACTGCCGATCTACCGTACGCTCCCAATAAAATTGCCGTGGGATGACGATATGAGCGATATCACAGAAGGAGAATGGCTGACCCCAGGTGCCGCCATCTTTGATATAGGTTTCAGTTAATTCTTCGAGGCCGGGCAGTCCCGCTGACCAATAATGAAACTCTTCCCTCAATTTGCTGAAGGCTGTCCAACCACACCACGACTGGCTATCACAGGCCCGCCAGTCACCTTTGCCCAAGGTGGTCGCGCAGATGGTGAAGAACTTGTGCCAAGTCTGATCGTCCATCGTCTTGCCCGCCAGAACAGTTACCCCGCGACTAGCTAGCACAGTATCCCGCATTGGCCTAGAAAACTCACCGTGCCGGCGTCACCGCGACGGCGGCATCATCATGAAGAGCGCCTGGGCGGGCTTGCTGGTCGAGGCATTGCGGAAGGTATGCGGCCGGCGCGGATCGAAGGTCATGGCATCGCCGGCACGTAAGACCGTCTCTTCCTCTTCGATGACGATGACGACACTGCCGCTCATCACCAGGACGAACTCCTCCTCGCAGCGGAGCGTATAGAGGGCTGCCCCGCCACCGCCGCCCGGCGCGATCTCGCTGAGGATCGCCTGGCCCTTGGCGGCACTGCTGGGGCTCAGCAGATAATCCTGGATATCGCTGCCGCCGAACTTGATCGGCATGCGCGCATCCTTGCGCACCACCGCCGAGCCGACCGAGGAAAAGAGACTGCCGACCGGCAGGTTGAGGACATCGCAGAGCCGGATCAGCGAGGCGACCGAGGGCGAGGCCTTGTCGCGCTCGACATCGCTGAGGAAGCCCTTGGTGATCTCGGCCGCCGCAGCGACGTAATCCAGGGTCAGCTCCAGCGCTTGCCGCCGGGCCCGCAGCAGCGCGCCGATCGCCGGGCCGTTGCGCGTCGGGGCGCTCTTCGCCACCCGTTTCTTCGCTGCCGATTCCTTCCTGACTGCTGGCGCCATCCTGCCCTCTTTCCCCGCAATTGAGCGTTTTGCAACCGGGATATCCGTTTGCCGCATGTACTGTATAAACGAACTTTGTTGACTAATAACGAAATATCGCCACAGTGGCCGCAACGACAGACAAACCATCCGAGGGAGACGGAAATGGCACAAGACGATCTTGAGGCAGCGAAGAAGAGCAGCCAGAGCTGGTATTGGTGGGGCATCCCGACCTTGTTCCGCTGTCCCTGGAACGAGGATCCGGCGGCCTGCGATATCGCCCTAGTCGGCGTGCCGCACAGCACCGGCAACGGTTCGACCGAACGCGACCAGCATCTGGGGCCGCGCGCCGTGCGCCATCAATCCGGCTATTACCGCCGCGCCCATGGCGTCCATAACATCGCCCCCTTCGAGATGGCGCGGGTGCATGATCTCGGCGACGTGCCGCTGCCGGAGGCCATGAACAACGAGGCCTGCGTGCGCGATATCGAGGCCTATTACCGCCGCCTGGACGAGGCCGGCACTCATCCGGTCTCAATCGGCGGCGACCATTCCATCACCGGGCCGATCTTGAAGGCCATCGCGGGGCCGGGCCGGCGCCTCTCCGGCGGCAAGCCGGTAGCGCTCATTCACTTCGACGCCCATACCGATTCCTACGAGAACATGCCGCATTGGCTGGGCGCCAAGCGCTCGGCGGCGCATTGGGCGGCCTATACCGTGCGCGAGGATTCGGTCGACAGTTCGAAGAGCGTGCAGATCGGCATTCGTGGCCATCCGAATACCGTGATGCATGGCAAGGTCGGTAGCGCCAGCGACAAGCTCGGCTACCGCGTCATCAAGATGTCGGAATTCGAGCAGCTCGGCGTCGAGAAGACCGTGGCGCTCATCCGCGAGCGGATCGGCGACAGCCCGGCTTATGTCACCTTCGACCTCGACTGCCTCGATCCGAGTGTCGCGCCAGGCGTCGCCAATCTCGAGCCCGGCTTCGGCGGCATGTCGATCCGCGAGGCGACCGGCATCCTGCAGGGCCTGTTCGGCCTCAACATCATCGGCGGCGATGTCGTCTGCCTGATGCCGACCAAGGACAGCCCGAACCAGATCACGGCCCAGGTCGCCATGGTGCTGATGTTCGAGATGATCTCGCTGATCGCGCCGAAGGTTGCAGGAAAGTAACGGCTGATGGAACCTGGCGGTGCGGCCTTGCGTAAAGCGGGTCGCCCTCTATCCTATTAAGTAGAGACGGATTCACGTTTTAGATCGAAGCACTGCGTGATTCGATCTAAAACGATCCGGCGCTAGACCAGCGGCCGCTCGATGCCAAGCCCGCCGATATCGGTCGGGGTATAGCGCAGGAGCGGCGTGTCCTCGGCATACCACTTGTCGCGATCTGCCATCACATAGGGGCAGACATGATGGATGGTGATACGGTGCCATCCATTGCGGACCGCGCTCAGGATTTCGCGCAAGAACGCTTGCGCATCCTCACCTGCCGAATAGCCGAGCACGCGATTGCTTTCATCCAGAGCCACCAGGCTGCTGTTCATACGCCGGACAAGATCCATCATTCACCTCATGTGAGAATAAAGGCCCTGTGTCGCCGCCAGTGAAATGGCTACCGCACAGATGCATGTTTCCTCACCCCCTGTTTCCAGGCCCCTCCCAGAACGACTATCGCTGAACAACCGTCGGCGGCGGCGCCTCCCAGGCCTTGTTTCTGCCACCGGCCGCCGGCGGCTGCGAGCCGCGGGCGATGACGCAAGGTAGCCATCGCCCATGACCCTGGTCATCCCCGGCTCAAATCATCCCCGACTCAATTTATATCGTACTACGATATATTTATAACGAACCGTGCCCAAGGCAAGGGCAAATCCACAGGGCAGCTATAAATCCGCACCAGTAGCGGTGAAAGGCGGGGCCAGAAAATGGCGCAAAGAAAAAGGTGCGTTCCTGCGAACGCACCTTCTACCTTACCGCGTTGATGCGGAGCGATCGGTTACCGAGCTAGACGTTCGGGAACTGATGGCGCCGCCGACGCACCTGCATGATCATTAGGCCGACCAGCGCCGCGCCGAACATCGGCAACGAGGCAGGCAGCGGCACCGCGGCAACACTGATATTGCCGTTGATGATCTGACCGGCATTACCGGCGGTGACGGTCAGCAGCAGGTAATAGCTACCCGTCTTCAGCAGATTGGCGAAATCGATGAAGGAGAAAGTCGTGCCGCTACCGGTGAAAACCGCGCTCGACTGGTCGACTTGCTTCAACAGGTTGTTCGCCGAGTCATAGAGCCCGAAGGTGAAGGTCTTCAGGGCGGTACCAAAGGTTGCTGAGGCAGTAATGGATGTCGAGGTACTGGTGGCAGCGTTGCCCAAGGCGAAATCAACCTTGAACGTCCCCTGCCCGGAGCTATTGAGTTTGAAATCCGGTTGGGTAATCGGATCGTAGCCATAAGACGCCGCCGGATGACCGGCATCCAGCGTGCCGATGTTTTCCGTCACGATGGCGGCTTGAGCCGCTCCGCCAAGGCCGAAGAGCAGCCCCGCCATCGTCAGCACTGCGAAGATTATTTTCCGCATGTACTCGTCACTCCTATGAAAGGTGCCTGAGTTTTCGGGTATTTAAGGAATATTGACATAGCCAAGCGAGCATTAACTAATTTTTACATACGTTAACACTTTTTTAACTATGCGAGACATCCTCACCCAAACGCACAACGAGGGTCAAATCACAGCTTGTAATGCCTCAGGGAGTTCACAGAAATATCTCAGGTTTTACCCGAATCTCCTGTGGGAGTTCGGTTTAGCCGCACCTGAATACTTCAAATGGATGAGCTGTATCCAAGTAGTGCCGTCCGCTCGGCTTGCCCTTTTCCGAACGAATCCGGCATCGGGCCACCGCCGTTAATTACTGTGGCATTTCACAGCAATTATTCATGTAATTAATAAGTAAGCCCGCTCCGCTTGGCGGCGGAACGGGCTCTTCAACGTCAGTTACATGCCTGATATTTGGCTGACTCAGATCCGTGTAGACAGGGTGGCCTGTGGATGAGCCGCGATCGTTACTTGCTGAAAGCGGTGAAGGCCTCGGCATAATCGGGGTGCCAGCGCGACAGCGGCGGGCGGTTCTCGACGATATCGCCGGCCGCCCAGATAATCCGCTTCTCGTCCAAGGCCCGCGATACATCATTATCCGGACAGAGAATATAGAAGTCGCCGGCAGTGAGGCGCGCCAGCATGAAATCCACGGTTTCCCCCGGCGTCCAGGCCCCGGCCGGCTTTTCCGTGCGGCCCCTGGCGGTGAGACCGGTGAAGACAAAACCGGGAATGAGAAGATGTGCACTCAACTGGCAGCCCGCCGTGTTGCGCAACTGGTGCTGCAGCGCCTCGGTGAACACCTTCACCCCCGCCTTGGAAACATTATAGGCGGGATCGCCCGGCGGCGTGGTGATGCCCTGCTTCGAGCCGGTATTGATGATCAGGCCCGGCTGGCCATTGCCGATCATGCCCGGCAGGAAGACCTGCGTCCCGTAGATGACGCCCCAGAGATTGACGGCGAGGACCTGTTCCCAGGCCTCGACCGGGCCATAGATATCGTTGCCGAGGTGGATGCCCGCATTGTTCATCAGCACATTGATCTCGCCGAAGCGCTCGCGCACCGCGGCTTCCAGCATCTGCAGCTCCGCCAGCCGACTGACATTCACTTCCAGCGCCAGGACATCGTCAGCGCCCTTCGGCGCCAGGCCGGCGATCTCCTGCGCGGCGGCGGCCAGGCGATCGGTGCCGAGATCGGCAACGCAGACACGCAGGCCGAGGCTGGCGAATGACTTGGCGGCGGCAAGGCCGATACCGGAGGCCCCGCCGGTGATGACGGCAACCGCGCCGGGAGTGAGAGCGGGATGAGGCATGGCGCATCTCCTTAAAAAATCATCAGAGTCGAAACAATCATCGGGACCGCGAAACGAGCCCTGGAAACAACGCCGGGAAACCGGACTGCGCCGCGGCTGGCTGGCCCGCAATTGATGCCCGGCAATCATGCCCGGTCGCGAAGCCGGGCCCAGAATATCGTGTGACAGCATATCGTGTGACATCGGCACAAACGGGCCGGACCGAGAAATGTGCGGCAAATCCGCGGCCGGACCTGCACCAACCGGCAATGGCGCCGGCATAGTGCTACGGCCCACACCCTGATGTGAAGGCGTTAAGCAGATGATAACCAATTCCATCGTCTTATGAAAAGCAACTTCTCCCCGTCCCCTGCAAAGGGGCTTTTTTTGTTTCGGATGTTTCGGAATCGCGCCTCATGCTTCGCGTCTTGACCTGCATCACCCAGGAACATGACCTGCGGCTGGTCGTCCTTGCCGGCCTGATCTGTCTGTTCGCCTGTTACACGGGCTTCAGCCTGATCGCCCGCGTACGCAGCACGGCGCCCCAGCATCAGCTCTATTGGATCGCGGCTGCGGCCTTCGCCACCGGCGGCGGTGTCTGGGCGACGCATTTCATTGCCATGCTCGCCTTCCAGCCGAACCTGCCATCCGGCTATGACATCGACATCACCCTGTTCTCGATTGCCGTCGCTGTCGCCTTTTCCGGTCTCGGTTTCTGGATCGCCAATCGTGGCGGCCGGCGCCATGGCCTGATCGGCGGCGCCATTGCCGGCGCAGGCATCAGTGCCATGCATTATACCGGCATGGCGGCATACGAGGTACCGGGCCAGCTCGCTTACAGCGGCGGCATGGTGGTGGCCTCGCTCATCATCGGCATCGCGCTTGGCACCGTGGCGCTCGATTACGGCCTGCGTCATCCCGGCCTGAAGGGGCGCTGGATCGCCGCCGCTA
>DATMUQ010000073.1:0-2820 GCA_035563795.1 Terriglobales bacterium
GCCCGCCCCAATAGCCGCCAAGCAAGCCAAGACCGTTATGCAGGATGACGCCGGCGAGCACGATCGGGCCGACACTGGCGATGCTGGCTTGGCTGCCCGCCACCACCGCACCGATGATGAGCATCACCGCCACGATGGAGACAACCGGGAAAGCCGGCTCGAGGGCACGGATCACCTTGCGGGCGAAATGATTGAGCAGCAGGCCGAGCAGCACCGGCAGCGCGACGATCTGCAAGATGGCGACCAGCAGACCCTTCACATCCACTGGTACCGAGGCATCGACATAGAGCCGGGTCAGCAGCGGTGTCGCAACGATGCCGACCACCGTCGACATGGCACTGATGGTGACCGACAAGGCGACATCGCCGCCGGCGAGATAGACCATGACCGTGGAACTGGTACCGCTGGCGACACTGCCGACCAGGATCATGCCGGCGGTCAGCTCGGGTGGCATCTGGAAGAGATGCGCCAGAGCGAAGGCGGCCAGCGGCATGACGAGGTAATGGATGACAATGCCGGCAACGACCGGCGCCGGCCGCACGATCACCCGCTGGAAATCCGCGAAAGTCAGCGTCGCGCCCATGCCGAACATCACCAGCATCAGAAGATAGGTGACCCAGGGCAGCAGGCTGCGGAACGGCGTCGGGTCGAAATAGGCAGCGGCGGCCATGAGGATGGCCCAAAGCGGAAACAGGCGGGTGAAGAACGACACGGCGGGAATCCTTTGAGGGCCGCGAAGGAATCTCCGGGCCGGCGGGAAAACGGGTAGATAGCTTGCGGGATAGCTTATTTCCCCCGAGGCGACAAGAAGCGTGGCCGGGACACTGTTATGCATCCCGACCGGGCAACTTTGTTGTCTGCTTTATCCGCTATCCGACCAGCGGCCGTTCCCGCCGATAGATAATCTCTTCCGCCGGCAGGCCGAATTCACGGCCTTGCCGGTGACCGTCATAGACCGCCTGCGCAATGATCCCCGGCGCCTTGCAATCACCCGCCCGCAGTAATGTCTGCAACGGCAGGTTCTGAAGCTCGTACCACAACCCGTCCGCCGGTTCCCGGCTGGTGACCGGCACGAAGCCGTCGCAGGCGATCTCCGTCCGCGCGCCGGTGATGACATGCTCGAGCACCGCGCCGCCCGGTATCAGCGCAGACACCGCAACATTGAGCATGATCCTCACGCCGAGTTCATGCAGGCGGCGATGAATGCGCTGCTGTTCGACTGTGTACTGGGTCCATTCGGCAACCAGGCTGCCGGTCGTCGCATAGGTGACCTTGGCTCCCCGCTGCGCCAGCAACTCGGCCAAGGCCGAGCCGAGGTAATAAAGATCGTCATCGAAGACCAGCACCTCGCCGCTCATCGGCGCACCATCCATTACCGTTGCCACATCGCGCGTGCGCGGATCGTGGTAGGACGGGATCGCCCGCGCGAAGCTGCGGCCGCGACCATTGACCCGCCAAGTGCTGCCGGTCGCCAAGATGACATGGTCAATGCCGGCCTCGGCGACATCCGCCGCCGCCATGGCGCTTTCGCGGAAGACCTGGATATTGGCGAGCTTCTCAAGCTGCAGCAGGCGCCAGTCGCGTACCCGAGCCCATTCGCCAAGCCCCGGCAATCGCGCCTCAAGATTGATGCGGCCGCCGAGATCGCGGGATTTCTCCGCCAGGGTCACCTCATGGCCGCGCTTGCCCAGGGTGATCGCCGCTTCCAGCCCCGCCGGCCCGGCGCCGATTACCAGTACCGATTTACGCTCTGCGCTCGGGGGGATGATTTCCGGATGCCAGTCGCGGCGCCATTCCTCGCCCATGGTCGGGTTCTGGGTGCAGCGGATCGGCACGCCATTGCCGTCATTGGCGTAGCAGATATTGCACCCGATGCATTCGCGGATATCCTCGAACCGGCCATCGCGGATCTTCGCCGGCAGGAAGGGATCGGCGATCGAGGGCCGCGCGGTACCAATGAGATCGACGATGCCCCGCTTCACCTGGGAGAGCATGGTCTCCGGGCTGGTGAAGCGGCCGACCGAGACGACCGGCTTGCCGGTCAGGGCACGGACATGGGCGATGGCGCTTTCCAACGGCGCTTCCTTGACGAAGCGCGAGGGTCCCATCTCGATGCCGTAATCGGGAATGGTGACGTCATAGAGATCGACTAGGGGTACCAGCGATTTCAGCATCGCACTGCGTTCATCGGTGCCGCTGCCATCCTCGTCGCAGACCTCGATCCGCAGCGCCATGGCGCTGTGATCGCCAATCGCTTCCTTGGTGTCTTCCAACACCTCGCGGAGGAGTCGCCAGCGATTCTCGATCGATCCGCCATACTCATCCGTGCGGGTATTGACGACGGGATCGAGGAACTGGGCCAGCAGATAGGTATGGGCCGCATAAGTGTAGACGATATCGAAACCTGCCTCACGGGCGCGTAGAGCCGCCGCCTTGTGCCAACCGCGATAGGCCTTGATGTCCGCCTTGTCCATGCGCTGACATTGCCAGGGGGAGCTTGCCGTCGGCATGCTGTCGGGCGCCAGCGAGACCTCGCGTGAATGCTGGTTGGCGGTGCGCATACCGCCATACCAGAGCTCGACCCCCGCCAGCGATCCGTAACGGTGCACGCCCTCGACCATGTGCGCCATGTTCTTGACGTCGCCGGCATCCCAGAGGCTGGCGAAAGGTGCCGGCAGGTCATCCGACGAGGCATGGATGGAGCAGTATTCGGTATTGACCACGCCCCAGCCGCCCTGGGCCTTGACCTCGCGCATCGAGGCGAGGGTCTGCGGCATCTGATAGCCCATGCCGGTGCAATGCGGCACCTGGTAGAAGCGG
>DATMUQ010000074.1:0-7876 GCA_035563795.1 Terriglobales bacterium
CGCCAGTCCAGCAGGATGACGGTGATGGTCAGGATGTCGAAGGCCACCAATCCGGAAATCGGCCAGCTCCAGTCGCGGCTGAGCCGGAACAGCAGATAGGCGACGAACAGCGTGAAGAAGAACACGGCGGCCGGATAGGCCCAGGTCTTGCCCATCAAGAGCAGAGCGGCCAGGCTGGTTTTGACGATGCCGTGGAACAGCAGATAGAAGATGGCCAGGCTCTGGGCGTCATGGCCGAAGCTCTGCGCCCAATGCAGCAGCGTATTGGCAACGAAATCGCCTGGATCGACGGACAGTTCCTGCGCCGTCAATCTGTGGACCAGCCGGTTGATGGCATCTCCCGATGTGAAGATCAGCGCTGCGCCGCCGGTCAGTTCCAGCAGCCCGTTCAACCCTTTCAGGAAAACCACGACATCGAACACGCCATGCGTCAGCCGGGCGGCCTCGGATCGCTTCTGTCGTCGCGTCAGCGGCTTCATCGCACACGGAAATTGCTAGAGCAAAGCTGTAACCCACCGATCAAGGCGCGTCCCCTCCCAATAGGCAGCGCGAATGACGATCGCCGCGATCAGGGCCGTGGCCATGCCGCCGGCGATATCGCTCAGGTAATGCGTACCGACATAAATGCGGGAAAACACCACGCAGAGTGCCCCCAGCAGGAAAAGCATGGTCCTGCGAAAGCGGTCCTGCAAGAGATAGCTGAAGACGATGGCGAAAGAAGCCGTGGCATGGTCGGAGGGAAAGGACGGATCGACGCTCGGCGCAATCAGCAGATGAGTGATGCCGGCGTCATAGGGCCTGGCCCGCTGGACCAGCAGCAGGATGGCCTGGTTCAGCGCCAGGCCGAGCAGGAAGGAAAGCCCGCAGCAGATGGCCGCATGGCGTTCCGCGCGCCGCTTACCCTGCGGGTTGTCGGGCAGCCACCAGGACAGTGCCACGGCGATAACCAGCAGCGGAACACCGATATTGGTGATGAGCGTGAAAAAGCTATCGAAGGGGGGATATCCAGACAGCCCGTTGATCCACGCGGTGGCACGGGCATCGAATTCAGTCAGCACGCGTCGCTATTCCAGTCTGACGTTGAAGCGGGTCACTCTTCGCTGCACCGCAGTCGCGCAGCGCGGCATTGGCGGCATGCTATAACGGCCTTCATGACATGATCCTGTCAGATGGCGCGCCGGTAAAAATGATCGCCATCCAGCCCGGCCTCAGGCGAGGCCGGCCATGGCGAGATCCTGGCGCAGGCTGTTCAGGCTCTCTTCCGCGCGGAAAGGCGCAAAGGAGAGAAACTGGTCGACCTGGAAAGCGGGATCGATGCGCTTCACCTCACGGGCGGAAAAGGTACGCGCCTCGGCATCATCCAGATGCGCCGCGGCAGCGGCACGGTAGACGGCGCCCCGCAAGCTGATCCGCTGCATCTTCTGCACGGTCAAGCCGACCTCGCGATAACGTCCTAGCAGATAGTCGGCGATCGCCTCGTCTTCGCGGCAGTAATCCGGCATGAAGGGATCGAGCTGGCGGGCCCGGGCGACGCAGGCAAGCGCCTTCTCGGCATCGCCGACATAGTTATAGAGTTCGGCCATGCGCGACACGATATAAGCGTGATTGGGATTGATCTCCAAGGCTCGCTGATAATGATATTCGGCGAGGTCATATTTCTTCTGGAACAGGTTGAGCGCCCCCATGATGCGATGTACCTCGGCATCCTGGTCATCGAGTTCCAGGGCGCGATTGGCATCGGCCATGCAGTCGGCGACCCATGACATGTCACCCGACCAGATGACACCGCGATTGGCCCGGGCACAGGCCCGCCAGGCATAGGCCCGGCCGAATTCCGGATCCTTCTCGATCGCCTGGCCGAACCAATGGACCGCCTGTTCGGCGTCGCTCTTCGTCGTGCCGCCCAGGCGGTGATAGTCGAGCCCGCGCAACAGGCAATCATAGGCACCGAGGTCGCTCGGCCGCTTGCGACGCGCCGCAGCCGTGGCACTCGCCTCGATGCGCCCGACAATGGTGGCGGTGATGCGGCTGGCGAGATCGTCGAGCAGATCAAACAGGCTGGCGAAGGGGCAATCCGCCCGGTCCGCCCAGATCTGTTCGCCGGTCGCTGCGCGGTCGAGTTCGCTGGTGATGCGTACCTTGTCGCCCAGCCGCCGCACGCTGCCCCGCAGGCACCAGCCAACCCCGAGATCGCGGCCGAGCTGGCGCGGATCGACGGCGCGTCCCTTGAAGGCCATCGCGGCATTGCGCGCGACCACCATGAGCCCGCGGAATCGGGCGAGCGCCACCATGACCTCTTCGGAAAAACCGTCGGCAAAATAGTCCTGATCGGGATCCTGGCCGGGATTGTCAAAGGGCAAGACCACCAAAGCGGCGCGGTCTGCGGCCGCGGCCGGGTCCGCTGCCATGGCGGGTGCCGCGCCACCCGGTGTCGCCGCCGGCATCGCCTCGCCCCGGACTGTTTCAGCCGTCATCGCGCGGGCCATGGCCGCGGCCGGCATGGCGACCGGCCCGGCACCGACCGGTGACGGCGTATAGGAATGCAGTGGCAGTTCACCGCGCACGCGAAAGAGCGTCACCGGTTCGGTGATGTTCTTGAGATGGTGCTGGCCGAGCTCTTCGAAGACCAGCTGGGAAACCCGCCGCACCTGATCGAAAACCTGCTGGCTCAAGGTCACCGAACCGGGAAAGGCCGCGCTCTCGATGCGGGCGGCAATGTTGACGCCGTCACCCAGCAGATCCTCGCCATCGACGATCACATCAGCGAGATGCAGGCCGATGCGCAGCTCCGGCCGCGTCGCCTCCCAGTCATCCTTGACGGTGATATCGCGCTGTACATCGAAGGCGGCCCGCACCGCCGCAACCGGGCTGGCGAATTCCGCCAGCATCCCGTCGCCTGCTTTGGCGAAGAGCCGCCCGCCGGCCGCGACAATGCGGCTTTGCAGGATCTGCCGCAGCGCCATGAGATCATCGAGCGCCGCGACCTCGTGGCTTCCCATGCGCAGCGAATAGCCGACCATATCGGCGGCGAGAATGGTGGCGAGCCGGCGTTCCATCGGACAACCTCCCGGCAGGCAAAGGCCCTGACGCAGGCCTGTGCCCGCACTAACCCTTCACTCCAGTCTATCTTCGCGCGCCGCGCCAGGAAAGTTACAGCCTGCAAGGGCAGAGCCAGCCGCACTGCAGCACCAGTTCGTTGCGCCCGCTTCCTGCTTCGGCGTGCAATCGATTGATAAACATCGCAGAACCGGTCAAGCTGGGAACATAGTCAGGGCGATCGCCGATGCCGGCCATCGCTTCCGGCGGTGCCGCAGCAGATGCCGTATGACCGAAGTGCATTGACGAGGTAGTACATGGACCTGAGTACCATTCGCGAACATAGCCGCAAACTGTGTTCCCGCTATCGCATCACCGATGGCAAGAAATTCCAGCTCAGCGATGTCGATCCCGATGACATCGCCCATCTCAAGAAATCCGACAAGCAGGAAGCGAACGAAGCCTTGACCGTTGGTGTCGAGGCGCTGGCGGAGTTGCAGAACAAACTCTATGCCCAGCATCGCTGGGGCGTCCTCATCATCCTCCAGGGTATCGATGCCGCCGGCAAAGACGGCGTGATCAAGCATGTGATGTCAGGCGTCAACCCGCAGGGCTGCGACGTGCATTCCTTCAAGGCGCCCTCGGCCGAGGAACTCGCCCATGACTATCTCTGGCGCTGCCAGACGCGGCTGCCGCAGCGTGGCCATATCGGCATCTTCAATCGCTCCTATTATGAGGAAGTGATCGTCGTGCGGGTGCATCCGGAATTTCTGGCAGCACAGAGCCTGCCGCCGCAAGTCACCGGCAAGAATATCTGGAAACAGCGCTACCAGCAGATCAACAATTTCGAACGCCACCTGACCGAGAGCGGCTATCTGGTGCTGAAATTCTTCCTGCACCTCTCCAAGGATGAGCAGAAGAAACGCTTCATGGAGCGGCTCGACGATCCCAACAAGAACTGGAAGTTCTCGCTCAGCGACGCCAGCGAGCGCCAACATTGGGACGAATATACCAAGGCCTATGAAAAGATGATCCGGGCCACCGCCACGGATCATGCGCCCTGGTATGTCGTGCCGGCCGACAACAAATGGTTCACCCGGGTGACGGTGGCCGCCACCCTCATCCACGAAATGAACAAGCTGGACCTCGCTTATCCGACCCTCGACGATGCCAAGCTGGCGGACCTCGCCAAGGCGCGGAAGGCCCTCATCGAAGAATGAGGGCCGCTGCCCGGTGCCAGATTACCTGGGTGTCAGATCAGCTGCAGGAAGATCATCACCAGGCCGACCATCGAGAGCGCCCAGGCCAGGGTCCGCAGATAGGGAATGCCCACCAGATAGATGACGGTGTGAATCAGCCGGGCATAGAAGAACAGCTCGGCCCCCAATGCCGTCGTGCTGTTGGTGCGGCCCGCCACTTGCGCCACCAACACCAGGGCGATGAAGAGCGGCAGGTTTTCCAGCATGTTGTAATGCGCCCGCAACGCCCGGCCGGCGAGACCTTCCAGCGCCGGTATCTTGTCGCGATTGCCGACCACGGCCGGGAAGCCGAGCTGTGGCAAGGCGACGTTGACGGCGATCAGCATCTGCACCACGCAGAGCGCCACCGACCAGACGAGATAGGTGAGTTCCGGAGACAAGGCTGACATGGCAATCCTCCTCGCACGGGGTCGCATAGGACCCAGGTAAGCGTGGCGGGAAAACGGGTGTCCCCCGCTTTCCTATCATTTTAGCGCAGTGTGCTGAGTCGGGAAAAATCGCCGCGGCCTGGCTATCTCGGTGGCGCCCGCTGCCGCGCAACAGAACAGCTGCAATGACGGTCCCCACTGGGCGGCGAGTCAATTTTCCTGCGCGCGGCGACCTGCTGCGCTGTCTCGGCGCCAATCATTTTCGGATTATAGATGTATGATCAAAAGTCAGCTAAATCGCATATGTATAAATGGCAGGCTGGAAATATCGTCAGGACAGGATCGCTGGCAGATTGGGAACAGCAAACCAGCGGAGATTGGACTGCCAGGATTCGCGCCGATTGGCATCCGGCCACAAGCGGCGCGGTGCAAAAGACCAGTGCTTCTGAAGCAGAGAGACGATCATGCCTTCACCCATGCAGCTTGACGTAACCGCATCATGCCATCTCCCCTGATCGCCGGCTGGGCGCGCCAACTCTTTCCGGTCGATCACGACACCCGCTTCGCGCATTGGCTCTGGCCCGACGCCGTTGCCGGCATCACCACGGCCGCCGTGGTCATTCCCAAGGCCATGGCCTATGCCGGCCTCGCCGGCCTGCCGCCGGAGATCGGCATCTATACCGTGCTGGTGCCGATGGCGGTCTATGTGCTGCTGGGATCGTCGCGGGTGCTCAGTGTCTCGACCACGACGACCCTCGGCATCCTCACTGCCGCCAGCCTGCAGAACATGATGCCGGGGGCCGACCTGTCGTCATTGCTGCAGGGAACCCTGGCCCTCACTTTGCTGGTCGGCATCCTGCTGGTGATCGCCGGGTTGGCACGCCTCGGCTTGCTGGCCGATTTCATTTCCGATCCCGTGCTGGCGGGCTTCAAGACCGGCATCGGCCTCGTCATCATCGTCGACCAGATCCCGAAACTGATCGGCGAACCGGCCGGTCATGGCTGGTTCGGCCTGAAGCTCTGGCTGCTGCTGCACGATCTGCCGGCGTCCAATCCCGCGACGGCCGTGCTCGGGCTCACTTTGCTGGTGCTGCTCCTGTTGTTGCGCTGGCGGATGCCACGCCTGCCGGCACCAATCATTGTGTTGGCGCTCAGCCTGCTGGCCGCCAGCTTCCTGGATTTTGGCCGTTACGGCATCGAGCGGATCGGCAGCATTCCTGCTGGTCTGCCAAAGCTGCATCTGCCGCGGATCGATGCCGACCTGTGGTCGCAGCTGCGCGCCATGCTGCCCAATGCCGCCGGCATCGCCTTGATGAGTTTCGCCGAGACCATCGCCGCCGCCCGCGCCTTTGCTTTGCCCGGCGAACCGCCCGTGCCGGCCAACCGGGAAATGGTGGCAACCGGCCTCGGCAATCTGTTCGGCGCCCTGTTCGGCGGCATGCCCGCCGGTGGCGGCACCACCCAGACCGCTGTCAATCGCCTGGCCGGTGCCCGCAGCCAGATCGCCGCCGCGGTGACCGTGGCGGCAGCCATCCTGGTTCTGCTCTATTTGGCACCCATCATCGGCAATCTGCCGGAAGCCGCCCTCGCCGCGATGGTCATCGCTTATTCGATCGGGCTTCTGAAGCCGCGCGAGCTCAAGGACATCCTGCGGGTACGCAGCCTGGAATTCGTCTGGGCGCTGATCGCCGTCATCGGCGTCATTGTCCTCGGCACCATGCAGGGTATTTCGGTTGCCGTCGCCGCCTCGCTGCTCAGCCTCGCCTACCAGACCTATAACGCGCCGATCTACGAGCTTGCCCGCAAACCCGGCACCGATATCTTCCGCCAGTTGGCGCCTGACATCCATCCGGATGAGACCTTTCCCGGCCTGCTGATGCTGCGGGCCGAGGGCAGGCTCTATTTTGGCAACAGCCGCATCGTCGCCGATCACTTCACCCGTCTGGTCGATCGCCACCGGCCGCGCATCGTCGTCTTCGACCTCAGTGCCGTCTTCGACATCGAGTATACGGCACTGCGTGCCCTCACCGAACTCGACGACCGCTTGCGGGGTCGTGGCATCACTTTGTGGCTCGCCGGCCTCAACCCGGAAGTCCTGCATGTGCTCGCCAGGACGCCGCTGGGCCAGCGCATGGACGAGGACGGTCGCCTGGCCGCCGGCCATATCGGCAAGGGGCGCCTTTTCCACAACCTCGAGGAGGCAGTCGATGCCTATCTCGCCTTGACGCCCGTCTCCGGTCATGCGGAGAATGCGCCGGTTGCCGAGACTTGAATTCACGCGACAAAGCGGAAGGAGCGGCAATTTGATCGAAGGGACAATCGATGACTGAAGCATCCGGCCCGGCCATGTCATCGCCGCATGCAACGCCGCCCAATCCCAATTTCGAGCTCCGCTTGCGCCGCCATCCGGATGTCGAAACCAAGGTGACCGCCCTCGATGAACACCGGGATTTCGCGGCTTATGCCAAAGCCTATGGCGACCGGCTGGCCGACTGGTATGAGCAGGACCACCTGATCGTCCTGCCGCATGTGTCACTTCCTGGCGACATCAACTACCTTTCCGGCGTCACCTTGCCCGAGCGCTTCAAGAAGGTCGGACTGACAAGCGGCATCGCCCGACATCTGGTGGCAGAGCGCCTGCCCGACGGCAATTTCAAGTTGGAAAATCCCCTTTGGGAGAGCGGCCTGAAGCCGCTCGAGATCATCTACCTACATCAACAGATCGTCGCCATCACCAGCTATCTGCTCCATGCCGTGCCGCGTCTCTTTCCGCATTACCGATTGGTGGACGGCACCGGCAATATCACTTTCCGCCTATGCCCGACCCGAAATGAAGGCATGCACATTGACCACTACAGTAAAGCCACGGTCGGCTCGCAAGAGCACCGCCTGAAGCTGTTCATCAATCTCGATAGTGAACAGCGTTATTGGCGGATCGGAGACACCATCTTCACCTTGATCCGCAAGCTGCGCGACCGGCTGCCACGGCAACTACCTGAGACGATCAATGAAGTAAGCGGCCTGGTCAATGAGTTGCTGGCTGATGTCCCGGCACATGACCTGCTTTATCCACGCCTCTCCTGTATCATCGGCAATGGCGAAACGATTGCGCATCAAGTGCTCTACGGCAATCGCGTCATCGGCTTCGAATGGCGGGTGGATCCGGCGACTATGGTCAATCCGGGGGGCCTCGCCTATCATCGGTTGCAGCAG
>DATMUQ010000075.1:0-4434 GCA_035563795.1 Terriglobales bacterium
GACCGGAACCGCCACGAAAGTGGAGATAACGCCCAAGCCGAGCGCGAGCACGATCAGGTCGCGGCCAAGTCGACGGCGAAACGAGGTAACGAAAAATCCGGCCAGCAAACCGCTTGGCAGAAGCGCTAAGGAAACCAGTGCCAGCTTGAGGACGAAGCCATCAAGCATGCGGACTGTGGGCGGTGTAAAGCACTGCGAGCACCCCGGCCACGGTAATGATGGAACCTAGGGCTGCCCCAAGCCATGAAATGCCGCCGGCACGGGAGATGACAGCAACATGCTCTTCCGTCGGCAGCTGTCGCGCCGAGATTTTTTTGATCTTGGCATCGGCATGGCTGAAATAGAGCTGCTTTCCCATCACGCCGAAGACAGCGCCGATTCCGGCGCCCGCGCTCATATGCGGCAACAGAAAGCTGATGACCAATCCCCCGAGCAACAGGGCACCGGCTGCGCCATACATCTTCCGATACATCAGCCAGGGAAGCGGAATGAATGCTGCCGCCCATGAAAAGCCAGCCCTCCCGCGTTTCGTCTTCAGATCATAGCTTCGGAGGTATGATTCGGCATTGGGACCAATAAAATCGCGCAAATCATCGCGATAGGTCCGCGGCCACGAAGCGTCATTCTGCTCCACAGCAATATCCGCCATGATCGATAATTCCCCCAGAAGATGTATATTTTTTTACATCGTATCAGGAAGATCAGATGGCGACAACACGAGTACGCCAGCACTCGGATGCGATGTCAGCGCCGTTTGAGGCTGATCCCCTGCCCGGCTTCCGCTGGCTGCGGCAAGGATTGATGCTC
Source organism: Terriglobales bacterium (assembly GCA_035563795.1). GTDB lineage: Bacteria > Pseudomonadota > Alphaproteobacteria > Dongiales > Dongiaceae > Dongia_B. Next base: position 808 of record DATMUQ010000075.1, read on the forward strand.
CTGCCAGATATCTTGCAGGCGCGTACGCGTCTCCGGACGGAACGACATGATGCGGCGCTGGCCGAGGTCAAAACCGATGGCCTTGATCTCATTGGTGGCAGCGATGAATCCCGCCGTCGCATGGATCATGGTGTGGAACAGCCGCAACCGCTTGTCATCGACTTCCAGGAGCTGGGTGGTCACTTGAACCGGATCGCCGAGCCGCACTTCCTTGAGATAATTCACATGGCTTTCCAGCACCACCAGTTCGGCACCGTCGCGCTGGTCGATCCGCCGCCCTTCATTGACATGATCCCAGAAGGCGCCGGTCGCCTCATCGCAAACGAGGACGTAATAGGAAACATTCATGTGGTCGTAGAAATCGATCCATTCGGGCTTGATGACGGTATTGTAGAGCGCCAGGGGTGCAGCCATCGCCTTGTCCATTTGCTTCGCCATTGCGTCACATCTTTGACATCTGGCTTAACCGGAACCCGCCGCTCTTGTCAAAGCGCCGTAATATGACCATTTCCAACTGATAACGTGCCGAATATTTGCGGCTCCTGCCTGCCTGCCAGGCCTGATCGAAGATGTCGCATAGCCATTATTAGGCGACCTTGACACGGAACCGTCATGATCTGCCGGTTACAAGCAGGTGATGGCGACGGGTCGGTTCGCACGTCTCTCGCCGCGACCGGCGAGTTGTCAGATAAGCCGCGCAACGGAGTACCAGTCCACAAGATGAGATGGCCCAATCCATTTGTCAGTCTGGCCGGCATTGCCCTGGGATCCAGACTGGCGCCGCGCCTGGATCAGGCCATCATCACCGGCATCGGCACGATGTTGCGCCCAGTACGTGCCTGGGCCGCAGCCGAACTCGCCGAAGGCGACCTCGACCGATTGCGCTATCTGTTGACGCTGGAAGCCGACCCCGCCCGCTATGGCAACCGGGCTCTGATCAAGCACATGCAATCCGTCTCAGCGCGCGCCGAGCTGGCGCGGCTGGCCTGGGAAACGGCACTCTTCGGCACAGGTAACGGCAGCGACAATGGCCGCAACAGTGCTGCTGCCAGTCCCCTGGCAGCAGCAACGGCCGAGGCGATGCGTCACCGCGCCGAGCGGCGGCTGCATCGCATGAAACCTTTCTTCCTGCCCTTCACCGCAGCACCGATGTCGCCGGTCGGCGGACCACCGGTGACACCGGCCGAAGCCACGAAGCTGCTCGGCCATGTCGCCTCTCGCCCGCCCTTCGACCGCGATGCCCTCAGCCCGCATCGGCTGCAGCGCAGCCTGGCCATTGCCGATCAGCCGGTCCGCAGTAAAGGCCGGACCAAGGCCAAGAATGGCGATCCCTACGATTTCAGCGATGCCGCCGATGGTGATTTGCTGCAATTCGATATTGCCATGGAGCCGCCGAAGTCACGGACATCGGGCGGTGCTCGCAAGCAACCACTGCATTTTCCAACCGTTTCCTCCTGGCTGCGCTGGCCTACCAATGATGGCTGGGGCTATGCACGGGTGATCGAGCCGTTGCTCTCAGGCCAGCGCAGCGACTTCATCGATACGGATCGGCTGGCGGCGGATATCCCCGCCATCGTCATCTGCCATGGGCTAGGCGTCGAATACGAGACTGCCGGTCCGCCGATCCATTTTGCCTTCGCCCTCGCCCGGCGCGGTCTACGCGTGGTGCTGGCGGAATTCGCCGGACATGGCAAGCGACGCAAGCCCGGCCTCTATGGCGGCGAAGCCTTCATGCGGGGCCAGCCAGTGGTCGGTGTCCAGCATCTCCTGGAAGCCAGCGATGAATCCGCGCGGCTGGTCGCCTGGTGCCGGGCCCAGGGCTCGCGCTCGGTCGCCTTGGCTGGCAGCAGCCTCGGCGCCATGACCGCGCAGCTGGCGGCGTGCCGCGCAGCAGAGACCCCTGATGGCGACACCTTCCTGCCGGACCAGCTGTTGCTGGTAACACCGACCGGCAATCTCGCCAGCCTCGCCTTCTCCTCTTCCATGGCTCAGGCGGCGGGTCTCGATGTCTCGGTCGCCGCTGCCGGCTGGACCGCGGAAAGCTTCGCGCCCTATGCCGCCCTGGTGGAACCCAGCGCCACGCCCCCCATCGATCCGGCCGCGATCTCGATGGTGCTTGGCACCGACGATACCGTGACGCCCTATGCCGATGGCCTTGCTTTGGCACAAGCCTGGCAGATCCCGGAGAGCAACCTGGTGATCGCCGGCCGCGGCCATTTCACCAGCTCCATCGCCATGGTCCTGCCGGGCTCGGCGCTCGACAAACTGGCCGGCGCCCTGCTGGCCGGCCAAGCCAGCTAGCCGTCACATCCCTCCCTCGGCAGCTCGGTGATCACGGTGACTAATCCGTGATACGGACTGATATATGACTTTTTTCCTTAAAATGCCGATAAAGGCGGTTGCCAAGGCGGAACAACCCGGCTAAAGGCAGCCGCATTGAAGCAAGTCACAACGATGACACTGCTCAGGAAACAATGCGGCCATCCGGTCTAGGGGGACGGATCCAGCCGCCGGTACGACCAAGATAGCGATGACGACGGAATTTAAGCGATTGAACCGGACGCACCCCGAGCGTACCGACCAGGCCCAAGGCACTCCCGGCCTTCATTCCGACCACGCAACGCTTGCCCAATCACGGGCAGGCCATGGAGGGGGCTTGCCCGAGGCGATCTATCGCCCGACGCCACTGGATGAGACCGCCGCACCGGATATCCTCGCCATCGGCAGCACTCGGCTGGAACTGCTGGGTGGGTTGCGGGCGACGATTGCCGAACATCGCGACCAACGCTGGTCGCAATTCTATGATTACTGGATGCAGCTGGCGCAGGAACGTGGCGCTTTGCCGAGCCGCCAAGCCATCGATCCCCTGCTGATGCCGCGGCGCCTGCTTGGCAACCTCTATCTGACCGAAGTGGTCTATGAAACCGGCAACCAGCCGCGCTTCCGCTTCCGTCTGCTGGGCCAGGAGATCACCGAGCGCGAATATACCCGGCCCGGCCAATATGTGCATGAGCTTGGCGGTCCCCAGAGCGCCGGGCTGCTGGATGCACAATATCTCGACTGCCTGAAGGGCCGCCTCTGGCTGCGCCAGACCAATCTCTCCTGGGCCGATCGCCAGAAGTCATTCATTCGCTACCAGGTTCTCCTCATGCCGCTGGCACGCGACGGGCATGATATCGATTCCATGATTGGCCTCGTCATCTACGAAGACTGAGATGAACGCGGCTCACGCCGTGGTTTCGCCGCGTGACAAGGCGTCCTGGCGACGCAGCTTCGGAAACCAGCGTGACCAAAGGCCGGCGACCAGCACGGTACAGGTACCGCCCAGCAATGTCGCCGGTACCGCACCGATCAATCCTGCCACCAGGCCGGCGCGAAAACCGCCGAGCTCGTTCGACGCGATGATGCCGAGACCGTAGAGCGCGGTCACCCGTCCCCGCAAATGGTCCGGCGTCCAAAGCTGGATCAGCACTTCCCGGATATAGACGCTGACCATATCGCTCGCCCCCATGATGACGAGGGCCAGCACCGAGAGCGGCAGCGAGCGCGAGAGGCCGAGACAAACCGTCGCCGCGCCGAATATCACCACGGTGACGAACATGATCGGCCCGGCCCGGCGCCGGATCG
>DATMUQ010000076.1:0-9316 GCA_035563795.1 Terriglobales bacterium
TGCATTGCCCGCCGACCGAAGTCTATAACCGCCCGGAAATCTTCGCCGGTCTCGATCGGTTGGTCGCTGCCGGCAAGCTGCGCGCCTATGGCGTCAGTGTCGAGAAGATCGATGAGGCGATCACCGCCTTGCAGTATCCGATCGCCAGCATCCAGATCATCTTCAACATGTTCCGGCTACGGCCGGCCGAGCAGCTCTTCGCCCGCGCCAAGGAAAAGCAGGTCGGCATCATCGCCCGGGTGCCACTGGCGAGCGGCTTGCTGACCGGCAAGCTGCGCGCCGATACCGTCTTCGATCCCACCGACCATCGCCAGTTCAATCGCCATGGCGAAGCTTTCGATGTCGGCGAGACCTTCTCCGGCGTGCCCTATGAGACCGGGCTTGCTGCGGTCGAGGAGTTGCGCCGCCTCGCGCCGCAAGGGGCGACCATGGCGCAATGGGCCTTGCGCTGGATCCTGATGTTCGATGCGGTGACCACCGTCATCCCTGGCGCCAAGAATGCGCAGCAAGCGGCAGCGAATACAGCGGCGGCTGATCTGCCGCCTTTAAGCCGGGATGAGATGCAGGCTGTGTCGGCAGTCTATGACAAATTCATTCGCCAACACGTGCATCAGCGCTGGTAATCGGGATGGGCGGTAGCCGGAGCGATGCGCCGGCTACCAATCCGACATCAATTTCGCACCGCTCTTCTTGATCGCATAGAAACGCACCACGCGGAGCAATCCCTGTTCCAGGGCTTCCAACCGTTTGGTCCAGACATTGAGCTCGGCAATGACGGCGCCGGGATGCGCCTTGGCGGTGGCGAAGGCGGCCTGGTCGCCCTGGGCGAAATTCATCCAGCCCTGCAAGATCATCTTGCGGTAGCTGTCGGTGATGTCCTCGGTGATGCGGAGGTCGAGATTGACCTCGCCGAGGCGTTGCTCGTACTGGTCGGGTCGCCACAGATCGAGCGGCGTCGACTGGAAAGCGCGCAGGCGGGAATCATTGGGCGCAATGCCCTGGCCCAGCACGAAATCGGTCATCGAGAGCTGGCCGCGTGACTTCAGCCCCTTCTGCAGCGAGGCCAGGATGTCGTATTTGCTCTCGAAGAGATGCAGTGCTTCATGCGACAGGATGCAGTCGAAGCTGTTTGGGTTGAGGTCGAATTCGCCGGTGACGTAGCGCTGGATATCGGCCTTGCGATCCAAACCGGCCATGATGGAGAGCTGCTTGCCGGCGCGCGACAATTCCGGATCGCCCTCATAGCCGGTGACCCAGACATCCGTTTCCTTGCTGATCAAGCGGGCGGCACCGCCCAGGCCGGTACCAAAATCCAACATGCTCTTGCTGGGATCGAGGCCGAAGGGCTTGATCAGATTCATCACATGCGGCGGGCCACCCGGCTTGTCGAAGCCCGCGCCCCAAACCAGCTGGGCAATGCGCGTCCGCGGCGTCTCCCAATCGGCCAGCGGCACGACGAGAGGTGCTTTTTCCGTCTCCGGCAATTGCAGACGCGGTGTTTTCCGTTCCCGTCTTCCGCGCTCGGCTTCGGCCTCAGCGGGCGCATCATAACCTTCCCACCATGCGCGCAATCTGGCCTTAAAATTGATTCCTGACTTGGCCATCCCCTCAACCCCGTTGCTTGACACAACTCTTATGGAACTGGCGCCGCGGGTCTCAGCCAACAAATCGATCGCGGCGAGGTGATCTCAAAGAAATATAAAATGGGGGCGAAAGTCGTGGCCGAAACCGATCGGCCTCGCTGACGTTACGCTACCCTGCGGGATCGATGCGTACAGCGATCCCGCTCCTTCAATGCCAGAAGGAGTAGCCGGAGATTGAGAAGAAATTATTAATTAATCACACCTTGATGGCGGATTTTACATTGGATTTTAACTGTATTCTTGGCGTCGACAGTATTCGACTGCTTTACCGCGCGGCGAGTTGTGGTGTCTCGCCAGCTTGCCAGTCATAAGGACGCAGCCCGGCGAGATCGCGGCGCAGGGCCATCGAGGTCTCGCGCAGAACCAGACGCGCGGCTGCGATCATGCTGTCGAGATCCATGGCGCGCGCTGTCGCGTGCTTGCCCGCACCGATACGTGACGGCTCCGCGGCCAGATGTTCACTGGCATGCGGCACATGGATGAAGCCGCAGAGCGGCTGCTGCGGCCGGCGCATTGCCAGCTCCAGCAGATGAAACAGCGTTGCATTGCAGAGATAGCGCCCGGCATCGCTCGATAGCTTTGCACCGATATGCGCTTCATCTAGGGCCGTCCGGATATCGTCGATCGGAAAAGTCGAGAGGCGGTAGGCGGGGCCGTTTGGCTCCAGGCTGATATTCTTCAGCACGCTGCCCGCATTATCCGCGAGATCGAAATCGGCCTGGTTCGCGCCGCGTGTCTCGATCTGGATGCTGTCTGCGCCGATATCGAGACCGAAGCCGATGATTACCGCGGGATCTACTTCATCGATGAGATTCTTGAGGCGCTCGCGGTGGCCTTCATAGACCACAGGGAGGATCCGACCGACGATTTGACGACCGTCGATCCGGCCACCATGCAACGCCGCAACGATATCCATCGTCGGATTGCAGGCCATGCCGCCGAAGGGCTCAAATCCGGTGATCAGGATCGTCTCCGACACGTCCGACTCGCAAGTTTGATTGGCGTTAACCACAATCAGCTAAACAGTATCGTCGGCCTGCTGCAAGCGGTTCTCACGCCAGTTCCCGAGTCGCACGCCGCGACTCGGGAGAATTTTTGCGTGTAATGGCCTGTGCCCCCATCAGCCAGGCGATGATGACGCCGATGAAGGCCGCCACGGCAATGACAGCCCAAGCTTCGTTGATCGCCATCACCAGCCCCGCACGCTCGATGGCGGGGCGCAACAGATCCTGGGTCGCCTCGTCCGGCATGGGGATCGGCTTGCCGACAAAGCGATCAGTGTCCAGTCCGACAAGCCGCGCTGCTGCGGCATCACCGGCCAGCAGCCGCGTCACCAGTTGGTGTGCCTCGATCGGCGCTCGCTGCCAGATGATCGTGTCAATGACGGCAAGGCCGATCGCGCCGCCAAGGTTGCGCATCAGGTTGAAGAGCGCGCTGCCATCGGCCACCAGTTCCGGCGGCAGGCGATCAAGGGCGAGGCGCGTGGGCGGCAGCAGGCAGAACATGAAAGCGACGCCGCGCACCACCTGCGGCCAGAACATCGCATCGAAATCGCTGTCGAAAGTGGCAAAGGCGCTGAGGGCAAGGCCGATGGTCAGGAGGAGGAAGCCCGCCATGCTGAGGCGATCGGGCGTGAAGAGAGACCGGTGATGTTGCCGCTCCAGCCAGACCGCAAATGGCGCGATCAGCAATTGGGTGGTGCCGGTCACCAGCATGATCTGGCCGATCTCGAAGGCACTGTGCAGGCGGACGAAACCGAGGAAGACCGGCATCAGGAAAGACGCGCCGAAGAGGCCGATGCCGAGCAGGAAGCTGAGGCAACAGCCGGTGGCAAAATCACGATGCCGCAGCAGATGCAGGTCCACCACTGCATGCGCGGATCGCCAGCTGCGGCGGCAGAACAGCCAGGCGGAAATGAGGCAGCCGAGCCAGAGCGGTAACACCGGCAAGGCCAGCCAGCCCTGTTCCGGTGCCTCCTTCAGCGCGATCTCCAGGCAGGCGAGCGCGATCGCCATCTGCGCAATGCCGAGCCAATCGATGCTCTGTCCTTCGTTCCAGGCGATCTTGCGTGCGGGCAGGCAGAGGACGACGGTGGTGGCAGCCAGAATGGCGGGGCCGATATTGATCAGGAACAGCCAGTGCCAGGAATAGGTGTCGGTGATCCAGCCGCCGATCAGCGGGCCGATGGCCGGTGCAAGCACGGCAAGGGTGCCGGCAATGCCCGTGGCCAATGCCTGGCGCCGATCGGGGAAAAGCAGGAAGACCGCCGAGAACACCGCGGGGATCAGCGCGCCGCCGGCCAGCCCCTGCAATATGCGGCCGACAATCAGGCTGGTGAAGCCATTGCTCGCGGCGCAGAGCGCTGACGCGCAGGCAAAGCCGATGATGGCGCCGATGCCGAGCAAGCGCAGACCGAACAGGCGCGTGAGCTTGGCGGTGAGGGGGATGGTGATGATCTCGGCGATCAGATAGGCGGTCTGGATCCAGCTCATCTCGTCGGGCGCGATTCCGAGCCCGGACTGAATCTCCGGCAGTGAGGTCGCAACGATCTGAATATCGAGCACCGCCATGAACATGCCGAGGCACAGCGCTGCAAAACCGAGCCACAGCGCGAAAGCATGTCGCGGCTGTGGCTGGTTGATCGGGCTGGCTTCCGGCGGTGGGGCGTCCGGTGCATGCGGCATGCGAGCGAGAAACCTTGCTGTTTCCTGTTCGTGAAGACACTGCCTGATGGACGGACAGCATTCACACGTGACCGTGCTTGATGCGGTTTTATTCCGTATCGGGCTGCAGCTAATTTTGCAGCGCGCTTCATCCAAAATGCTACATTGAATGTAACATTTTGCACACCAAGTCGATAGATCAAGACCGTCTCTGCGTGGCCGTCTCGGGCCTCGATATCGTCGGTCTCATAGAGCGGGGCAGCGCGACAAACGCGCTGCAACAGATCCAACGCAACAGATTGGTGCAAGGTTCACTTCGATCGATGACGATACAATCGACACGCGCGGCCCTTCGGCGCCGCTCCACCAGCCGCCCGCAATCGCATGCTATCGGCAGCAATTTCGAGTCTGAGCTGGCACCGACCATTCTCTCGATTGCGACGACCGTGCCGCGCTTCAAGCTCCGGCAAGAGGATGTCGCGGCGATCGCACCGCAGTTGTTCGATCCGGCGCATTCGAATGTGGAACATCTCATGCCGGTCTTCGACAATGCCGGTATCGAGACCCGCCATTCCTGCGTGCCGATCGACTGGTATCGCGCGCCGCATGGTTGGGCCGAGCGCAACCGGCTCTATCTCGAACATGCCGTGGCCCTGCTGAAAGAGGCGGCGACAATGGCGCTGCAGCAGGCGGGGCGTCGGCGTGAGGACATTGCTAATGTGGTGACGGTCTCGACCACAGGTATTGCGACGCCGGCTCTCGACGCGATCATGATGAACGAGCTCGGTCTTTCGCCACAGATCCGCCGCCTGCCGGTCTTCGGTCTCGGCTGTGCCGGTGGTGCCGTCGGATTGAGCCATGCTGCCGATCTCGCGCGGGTCCATCCCGAAGGCGATACCTTGCTGCTGGTGGTGGAGCTTTGTGCCCTGACCTTTCGCCAGGGCGATATGTCGAACAGCAATATCGTCGCCTCTGCCTTGTTCGGCGATGGCGCGGCTGCTCTGGTGCTGGGGCGGCCAGGCTCGACGGGCCCGCGCCTCACGGCATCAGGCATGCAGACCTGGCCCAATTCCCTCGACGTGATGGGATGGAAGGTTGCCGATGACGGACTTGGCGTATTGTTCTCGCGCGACATTCCGACCCTTGTCCGCCAGGATATGCACACCGCCATCGCAGCTTTTCTCGCGGAACACCAGCTGAGCCTTGGCGAGATTGACGGCTTCATCTGCCATCCCGGCGGCATGAAGGTGCTGGATGCCCTCGAGGATATTTTCGGTTTGGCGCGTGGCGGCATGACCGAAGCACGCGACGTGCTGCGCTGCTTCGGCAACATGTCGGCCGTCACCGTGCTCTTCGTGCTGGAACGCTATCTGCAACAAGGCCTGAGCGGCCGCTATCTGATCTCTGCCTTGGGGCCGGGTTTCTCCGCCGGCTTCCAGCTGGTGGAGCTCTGAGGCGATGCCAGTCAGGGAAGCGCCAGCATCATGAGCGGCGATGTCGTGATCGCGCTCCTGCTCGTTTTCGTGACGATGCAACGCCTGTCGGAACTGGTCATCGCCCGCCGAAATACACGCCTGCTCCTGGCCGCCGGCGCCCATGAAATCGGCGCCGGGCACTACCGGGTCATGGTGGTGCTACACAGTTGCTGGCTGCTGGCACTCTGGGCCGCCTGGCTCATGGGCCGCGCCGAACTGCAGCCGGGGGCCGCCTGCCTCTATCTTCTGCTGCAGCCGCTGCGGTTCTGGACCATGGCCAGCCTCGGGCGCTACTGGACGACGCGGATCATCGTCGTGCCTGATGCGCCGCTGGTTCGGGCGGGGCCCTATCGATACCTGCGCCACCCCAATTACCTTATTGTGGTCATGGAGATTCTCCTGCTGCCGCTGGCTTTGGGCCTATGGCCGCTGGCCGTCATTTTCTCGCTGCTGAATGCAGCTATGCTGCGGCACCGCCTGGCGGTCGAAGGCGACAGTTTGCGGCAGCGCGAAAGCGCCGCCGATGCCGCTTCCCGCTGCCCCATCCCCTAAACCCTTGCGGAACATGGTGAGCGCGCTAGTGTTATAGCGGTGCCGTCGCACCGCTTCGCTTTCTCCCATTCGCTACCAAAAATACGCATCAGGGGAAAAAATATGTCCATTTTGTCGGAATTGCGCAGCCTGACGTCAAAGCAGCGCAGCGCTGTTGTCGCCAGCTATCTCGGTTGGACGCTCGACGCCTTTGATTTCTTCATCATGACTTTCCTGTTTGTCGATATTGCCAAGGAGTTCAACACCCAGGTCCATGAAGTGACCGAGGCCTTGTTCTGGACCCTGGCCATGCGCCCAGTCGGCGCGCTGATCTTCGGTCTCGCGGCGGATAAATTCGGTCGCCGGCCGACGCTGATGGTGGACGTCCTGCTTTATTCAGTGGTCGAGTTCGCTTCGGGCTTCTCGCCCAATCTGACCGTCCTCCTGGTCTTGCGCGCCATTTATGGCGTGGCGATGGGCGGCGAATGGGGCGTCGGCGCCTCGCTCACCATGGAAACCATCCCGGCGAGAACCCGCGGCATCATTTCCGGCCTGCTGCAGGCCGGCTATCCCAGCGGCTTCCTGCTCGCCAGCATCGTCTATTGGGCGCTCTACGATTATATCGGCTGGCGCGGCATGTTCATGGTGGGCGCGGCACCGGCGCTGCTGGTCCTTTACATCCGCAGCAAGGTCGAGGAATCGCCGGCCTTCGAAGCGCGCCAGCATCAGGTGAAGAAAGCCAGCATCGGATCGGTACTGCAGAATCATCTGGGCCTGCTGATCTTCGCCGTCTTGCTGATGACGGCGTTCAACTCCTTCAGCCATGGCACGCAAGATCTCTATGCGACCTTCCTGAAGCAGGAACATCAGTTCGATACCAAGACGATCAGCATCATCGCCATCATCCTCAATATCGGCGCCATCGTCGGCGGCATCGGCTTCGGCCAGCTCTCCGAGAAGATCGGCCGGCGCTGGGCGATCATCATCGCGGCCGGTCTGGCCTTGCCGGTCATTCCGCTTTGGGCCTTCTCGACGACGCCGGTGACGCTGGCGATCGGTGCCTTCCTGATGCAGGTCGCGGTGCAGGGCGCCTGGGGTGTCATTCCGGTCTATCTCAATGAGATCTCGCCGGAGGCCATTCGCGGCACCTTCCCCGGCGTCGTCTATCAGCTCGGCAATCTGCTGGCCTCGAAAAACCAGGTGCTGCAGACCAAATATGCCGAGGCGAATGGCAATGCCTATGGCTTCATCATGGGTGTCACCATCGCCATCGTTGCCGTGGTCATTGTCGTCTTGACCTTCTTCGGCCGTGAAAGCCGTGGAACGGTCTTTGCACATCAGGCGGAGAAATTGCCGGCCAGCGAATAATCGGCCGGGGAATATTTTGACTTGTCCAATAAAGGAACTGAACCGTGAGCTATATTGCTGCAGATCAACGATATGAGGGCATGACCTACCGCACCTGTGGCCGCAGCGGCCTGAAACTGCCACTGCTGTCACTGGGCTTGTGGCACAATTTCGGTGACACGACCCCGCTCAGCACCCAGCGCGAGATGGTGCATGCCGCCTTCGATCTGGGCATCACCCATTTCGATCTCGCCAACAATTACGGCCCGCCTTATGGCTCGGCAGAAGCCAATTTCGGCCGCATCCTGGCCGAGGATCTCAAGGCCTATCGTGATGAGCTGATCATCTCCAGCAAGGCCGGCTGGGATATGTGGCCGGGACCCTATGGTCAGGGCGGCGGCTCGCGCAAATATGTGCTGGCCAGCCTCGACCAGAGCCTGAAACGGCTTGGCCTCGATTACGTCGACATCTTCTATTCGCATCGTTTCGATCCCGATACGCCGCTGGAAGAAACCATGAATGCGCTGGCGACTGCGGTACAGCAGGGCAAGGCGCTCTATATCGGGCTCTCCTCCTATTCGGCGCAGAAGACCCGCGAGGCGGTGACGCTGCTGCGGCAATGGAATATTCCCTGCCTCATCCACCAGCCGTCCTACAACATGCTCAATCGTTGGATCGAGAAGGAATTGCTGGGCGCTTTGGGGGATCTGGGGCTGGGCTGCATCGCTTTCACGGCGCTGGCCCAGGGCCTGCTTTCCGACAAGTATCTGAATGGCGTGCCGCAGGATGCCCGTATCAACCGGCCCGGCGGCGGCTCGCTGAAGCATGAGCATCTCAGTGCGGAAAACCTCGCCCGGGTGAAGGCGTTGAACGGCATTGCCCAAAGGCGGGGTCAGAGTCTGGCGCAAATGGCGCTCGCCTGGGTGCTGCGCGATCCCCGGGTGACGACGACCCTGATCGGCGCCAGCTCGGTGGCGCAGATCAAGGAGAATGTCGGGGCGCTGTCAAAGCTCAGCTTCACCAAGGAGGAGCTGGCCGAGATCGACCGTCATGCCCAGGAGGGCGGCATCAATCTCTGGGAAAAGCCCAGCACCGACCAGCGGCCGTAACGTCGCTCGACATCGCATCATGACAAGCGGTCGCCCCTTTTCGGGGCGGCCGTTTTCGCTTCGGTGGATCGACGCATCAACCACCTCTGAGCTTCAGGCCGATGACGCCGATGACGATGAGTCCGATCCAGGCAAGGCGCCCGGCATCCATGCTCTCGTTGAAGAGCAGAATGCCCATCAGGACCGTGCCAGCAGCGCCGATCCCGGTCCAGACCGCATAAGCGGTGCCGACCGGCAGGACCAGCAAGCAGCGGCCGAGCAGGATGACCAGCGCCACCAGCAGCATGACCGAAACGATGCTCCAGCCGGGTCGGCTGTAACCCTCGGCATATTTCAGTGCCATGGCCCAGAGCACATCGAGGATGCCGGCGAGGCCCAGCATGACCCAGGCAAATGTCGTCGACATCATGCGGATGCCTGGCGGGCCGATGGCTCTCCAGGGCCGGTGCCGAGCTGATGCAGATAGGCGTCGTGCTTGGCGAGGAAGCCCCGCAAGCGCTCTTGGTAGTCGCCGGTCACGGCCGCACGGACGCTGGGGCGCTCTGCGA
>DATMUQ010000077.1:0-3891 GCA_035563795.1 Terriglobales bacterium
CCCTTGCGACGGGCTCGCCTTCTTGATTTCCGCAATCAGGGCCGGCCGCTGCTGGTCGAGATGTTCTTCGATCTGGGTGACGAAACCCCGCGGCGCTGTCGCCAGGGTCGCCAATTCCCGCATCGCTTCCGGCGCGATCCGCACCTTGGCGGCGGCAACCTCCCGCCGTTTGTAAGCCTCGATATGGGTGAGGATATCGGGTCTTCGAAGGGTCAGCTTGGTTCGGTTCGACATGGGAAACGCTCGCTTGAAGAGACCGGCGCTAAAGCGCCTCGCAATAACGACGAAGCGCGCCGTATAAGACAAAAGCTAAGCAGCAGGTATTACGTCATGGTTTCAAACCAAGCCCTGCCCGGCTACGGCCGTAACGTCGCGGCCGGGCCAGGCTTGTACCCAAGTCAGCCCATCAAGCCAGTGAACGGGCCGACAGGCACGACACCTTCAAGCAGTAGACGGGACGGAAATAACGGCCGGCATTGCTGATCACGCCGGCCGGCGCGGCACCACCAATTTGGCGAGCAATGTCTGCACGGTCTCGCCCTTCTGATTGCGGGTGATCGTGCGCAGGGTCACCATGCCGCGATCCGGCTTCGAGCGTGACGGCGTCACCGACATCACTTCGCTTTCCACCTGCAGGATATCGTCTGGCCGGGTCGGTTGCGGCCAATTGATCTCGGCCCAGCCGCCGATCACACCGCCGGCGATCGGTGCACCACCGTCGAGCAACAGGCGCATGGTGATCGAGGCGGTATGCCAGCCGCTGGCCGCGAGGCCACCAAAGAACGTATCGCGCGCGGCTTCCGGATCGGCATGAAAGGGCTGCGGATCGAATTGCCGGGCATAAGCCAGGATCTGCGCCTGGTCCAAGGCATGGGTCCCGCTGGTAAAGCGCTGGCCGATCTCGAGGTCTTCGAGGTAATAGGGCCCGGCCTTGCTATCGTCCCGGTTCTGCTTTGTGCCGGCCGGCTCCATTGCGTCGCTCATGGTGATCTCCAGCATTCAGGCCCATTCATTTGGTATCTGGGCACGCAGCGCACCGGGCGCCAGGGTGACCCAGCTATCGGAGGGCCGATAACTTGCATTATGATAGTATTGGAATTATATATCTCTTATGCAACGCAAGACCTTCGGCAATATGCAATGTCCCATCGCCCGCGGCCTCGACCGGGTCGGCGAATGGTGGAGCATTCTCATCCTGCGCGATGCCTTTCACGGCCTCACCCGCTTCGATGAATTCCAGAAGAGTCTCGATATCGCGCCCAATATGCTGACGCGGCGCCTCGGTTCGCTGGTCGAAGCCGGCTTGCTGGAGAAGCGCCAATACAGCGCGAAGCCGCCGCGTTACGAATATGTGCTCACCGATCGTGGCCGTGATTTCCGTCCGGTGCTGATCGCCATGCTGGCCTGGGGCAACCGGCAATTCGCCGAGGAAGGTGTCGCCGTCGATGTGGTCGATGCCGCGACCGGCGACGTTGCCGAGCCGGTGATGGTCGACCGTCATAGCGGCCGCGAATTGACCGAGCAAGACTTCACCTTCGCCCCCGGCCCCGCCGCCAGCGATCGCACCCGCCGCCGCATGGCCCTGGTGCAGGAACGCCGGACCGGCGAAACGGCGGAAAGCCCAACTCGTTAAAATCAAGCTCGGCCGGAATGAGTGCCGGCTGGAATTAGCGCTTGGTCGCGCCAGGTTTCAGGCGCACTGTTTTTCTCCCGCACAAGATCGCAGCCTTAGCCGATGGAGGCTCGCTTGCTTCAGGCAACTGGGCCGTCTGGATGTGACGCGGAGAAGCTCATGGCGGAATCCGAGAGCAATATTGACGTGCCCCTGCGCATAGCGGAGTCGGTTGCGCGACAGGACACGTCGCAGGCATCGCTCTATCGCGCGCGGGCGCGCTACTTGACGCCGACCAACAGTTTCCGCGAGAAACTGCCGCCGGTACCGGCGATCACCTTCACCGCCGAGCGCGACCGCGCTTTCGCTGCCGGTGCGCCGAGCAGTGCCATTCCGCTCGACATATCGGACCAGCTCGCCGCATCGGTGCCAGCCACCACGCCGCTGCTGCTCGCCCGCTATCTGCGCCTTCGCCAAGGTGACGCGCTGCCGCTGCGGCTGCGCGCCACCGCCGTCATCTATTATGTGATCTACGGTACCGGCGAGAGCAGCCACGGGCGCGACCGGCTGGCCTGGTCGACCGGCGACGTCTTCCGCATGCCGGGTGGCGACACCGTCCACCGGGCCGATCGCGATGCCGTGCTCTGGGCCGTCAGCAACGAGCCGGAAGTCGCCTTCCACAAATTGCAGGTGCCGGATGACGATGCTGCAAGCCTCGCCATCGTGCATTTCCCGGCAGCAGAGATCCGCCAGCATCTCGACGAGGTTCGCGCCAGGCCGGCACAGCAGGATGGCTCGGGCAAGGTCGTGGTCTTCGCCACCAGCGAATATGAAAAGATGCTGAGCCTGACCCCGTCGATGACATTGGCGCTGAACTCGATGGAGCCGGGCCAGGCCCAAAGGGCGCATCGCCACAACTCGGCCGCCGTTACCCTGGTGATCGCCGGCCAGCATTGCTCCTCGACGATCAATGGCGACAAGGTGGCGTGGCAGCCTTACGCGACCATGATCACTCCGGCGACGGCCCTCCATTCGCATCACAGTGAGGGCGATCAGCTCGCCACCTTCCTGATCGTGCAGGATGGCGGGCTCTTCTATCACTGCCGGGCGATCGGCTTTTCATTCACCTGACGGTGACCGTTTCGCACGGCTGGCACTGAGTTTCGATGGTCCTCGCTTAGGTCCGGCTTTACTGGTAGCGTTGCTCTTGGCAATCAGCCGGTCGAGATAGGCGCAGAACATATCGCCCATCTCCAGCGCCAGACGATCGACCTCGGCCGCCGAGCGCCCCAGTTCCGAGACCTGCTTCCCGACACTGCCCAGCGACATCATGATGATCTCGGCCGCCCGGCCGCGTTCCGCTTTCGACAGGCCTGGAATCGTCTCGCGCATGAAAAGCGAGACCCGGCGCATGCCGGCGGTGACGAGGTCTTGCGATTCCGGCGCATCGCGGATCAGCGGCGCCGCGTCGTGCAGTGCGCCCCGCAGATCCGCCTCCTCGCATTCGGAGCGGAAGAAGGCCAGCGCCACCGCCCGCAAGCGCTCCTGTGGCGCGCGCGCTTTGTCGGCCAGGATCGATTGCAACAGGTCGCCGGTGCGCTGCCATTCATCCGACTGCAGGCGAAAGAGGATCGCGCCCTTGTTGGGGAAGTACTGATAGAGCGAGCCGATGCTGACGCCGGCCGTCTCGGCCACCCGCGCCGTGGTGAAACGCTGCGCCCCCTCGCGCTGCAAAACGCGAATAGCTGCCTCGAGGATATCGGCGACAAGCTGGGACGAGCGCTGCTGTTTTGGCTGTTTTCGTACGGAAATACGCGGTGCCTGGCGTGTCTTCATGGGGCTTCCGGGAATGCGATTAGCGGAATGCGACGATTTGCTCATATTTTATCGGCAGACCGATAAACGCAAGACAAACAGAGGTTCTCATGACTATCCCGACAACATTGACCGCTGCACCTGTGGCACCCCTGCTGACTCGCCTCTTCGCCGAGGCCGAGGCTTCGACCGCACGCCTGAACAGAGAGATCACCGATATCTCCGATCCCGAATTCGCCGAGCTGATGGGCAGCAAGACCGCCTATCGCGCCTTCTATGGCCGGGTCAAGGATGCCCATCTCGCGGTGTCGCCGGAAGCCGGCCGCTTGCTCTATATGCTGGCGCGTAGCACTAGTGCTCGCCATATCGTCGAATTCGGCACCTCCTTCGGCATCTCCACGCTGCATCTCGCCGCAGCCTTGCGTGACAACGGCGGCGGCCGGTTGATCGGCAGCGAATTCGAG